>JAYTEI010000392.1:0-25238 GCA_043735445.1 Akkermansiaceae bacterium
AGCAATTGCAGCACCAGCAAGATTGCTAAGAACTGGCAGAAGTGCGGTTTGCACTCGCGAGTAATCACAACGGATGGAAGATAAGGGCGTTCGTGCAGTTAACGCCGGACGTGGCAAGGCGCATTTTTAGAAAGGGCTTTTCAATTTCCCTCGTCGCAAGTGGCCAAGAACGGATAGATCATCTCGGTGGAAACACCGGGAAAGAGACTCACCCAACCCAACGCCCAAACGGTGCGCGGTGACGTTAGAAATTCCAAACCACATAAAACACCCCGGCAGGATTCGGGCCGGGCTTTGAATCATCACGGAGGGATTGGCTGATGCTCGCCTTCAACGACCAGTTTGCGTTGAACGTGTAAACCACTCCGAGCGTGGTGGCCAAGGTGGTGTCTTGCGATTGATCCAGCGGCGTAAGCCCGTAAATCTCCGTTCCCACGGCGATGTGCTTGTTAAAATTATAAAGCGTGCCGACGCCCCAGAATGCTACGTCGCTGGCATTGTCAGCGAGTGCCCATTGATAGCCAGCCTCCGCGAAATGATACCAGTTGCCCACCGTCTTGCCGAACTCGATGGGGAGCTGCGCCCGCCAAACGCCATCGCTCAAGCCATCGCTCGTACTGGCGGTGGGAAGCGTCACCTTGGGCGCGATGGACATGGTAGGTAGCCAACCTTGCGGAGCCTCTTCCAGGAATCGCCATTTCACCTTGAAGTCGGTGGTGCCGAAGCCAGTTGCGCTCTCCCCGTTGTCCGGATCAGCACCGATTTCAGCAATCGTTAGATCGAGGCGCACGGTGGGGATGACGGCGTAGTTGATGTCTAGGATCGGTCCTGCCCACGGATTGCCGGTAGCATTGTGCTCGGAGAACGCTCCCAGCTTGATTTCCCAGCCTGGTGAAAACAAAGGATCATCCGTAAAAAAGGGTGAGTCCGCACGGGCGCCCTCATGCGGGGCAAGAGTGAGAATTCCCACTAACAACCAGAAGACCTTGCGCAGTCCGGTTGATGGTTTGCGCGGTTTCATTTTGAAATAAATAATCATGCCGGAGACGGTTAGCAGAAACAGTGCGGCGCCCCAGAACATTCCAAAGACCATTCCTCCATCGCCCAAGGCTTCGCCCGAATGCAGTTTGAGAATGAACGAATCTTCGTCGTAGGACTCTTCTCTCAGCACCTCAGCCGTCCGGGCATTCACAACGACACGTCGCCCGGCTTGCTGGCCTTGCGGTCCGAAATAGAACGTCACGGCAGGCGCATCGCCCTTGAGCTGCCAGACCATCTTATCGAGTGGCTGGGCACCTGTCCGAGCTGCCGCCGCGAGTCTAACTTTTTCAAAATCACCGCTGAATTCCGTGCCCATCGTCTGCGCTGTCACCTTGGAAACCTGGTCCCGGAGTTGCTCCCGCGCCGTCTCCTCCGCACCGAAGAATTTCACACCCTCCAGCCAGACACCGGTGATCGAAGTGACGACTAAAAAAACCGCGGCAGGCAGGCCGAGCCAACGGTGAAGTTTCCGCATGTTGATCTTGGGCTTTGGATTTTCGGGAGCACTGCGGACGGATGATGGATCATTCATGTGGCTGACAGAGCGATTATTGGCTTTGGTATTCGCGGGTTCAATCCTTGATTGTGTCGATGTCCTGTTCGGGTGCGTGATGGGCGGACCTGGAGGCCGGGTGGGCTTTGGGAGGTCACTCGTCGCAGATGCAGGCGTATTCGGGGTTGCTGCAGCCCTTGCAGACGCTGAGGTCGAGCGGGATGCGGAAGTTTTTGGACTTCGCGTCGGCGGTGGGTTTCAGTTGGACGACGATGGTGTAGTGCTCGCCTTCTGGCAGCGGGGTTTTGGAAACGAGCAGGTCGCCCTTTTTCTCAAACTCTAACTTCACCTTGCCGGACGGTGCTTCGGCGGTGGCGGTGACCACTTGCGCGGCGGCGGGCTGGGGTTTCATGGCGGCATCATAGAAAGCGATGCTGATGGTGCGGTCTTGCTCGATGAAGAACTCGGCCTGTTGGGTTTCGACTTCCAAGATGCGGCCTTTGCGAGGTCCGGCTTTGACGGTGGCGGCGGCGAATGCGGTGCCGGTGATGGCGACGAGCACGGCGGCAGTTAGAATGCGGGCGATGGTTTTCATGGTTCGATGGGTGGTTGGTTTCTTGGTTTGGTTTTTCGCTCAAGCCATTCGTAGAGCAAGGGCACGACGAGCAGGGTGAGGAAAGTGGAGGTGAGGATGCCGCCGATGACGACGGTGGCGATGGGCCGCTGGATTTCAGCTCCTGCGCCGGTGGCGATGGCCATGGGCAGGAAACCTAGCGAAGCGACGAGCGCGGTCATGAGCTTGGGGCGGAGGCGGGTGAGCGTGCCCTCGACGACGGCGTCGCGCAGGGATTTCCCTTCTTCGCGGAGCTGGTTGATGTAGCTGATGAGCATGATGCCATTGAGCACGGCGATGCCTGATAGAGCGATGAAGCCGACGGCAGCGGAAATGGTGAATGGCATAGCACGCAGCCACAGCGCGAAGATGCCGCCGGAGACGGCGAGTGGGACGCAGAGGAAGATGAGCGCGGCTTGGCGGAGCGATTTGAAGCTCAGAAAAATCAGGATGAAGATGAGGCCGAGCGCGAGCGGGACGACGACGGTGAGGCGCTGCTTCGCTTCGATTAGATTTTTAAATTGGCCGCCGAACTCGAAGTAATAGCCGTCCGGAAATTTCACCCGTTGGTGAAGTGCTTTGGTGGATTCATCTACGAAGCTGGCGGTGTCGCGACCGCGGACGTTGATCATGACGGAGACGCGGCGCTGGGTGTTTTCACGGGCGATCTGGTTCACCTGATCGACGAGTTTCACTTTCGCGACTTGGCCGAGCGCGAGCAAGGTGCCGTCCTCGGTGCGGAGCGGCAGGCGCTCCATGGCGGGGAGATCGGCGCGGCGTTTTTCATCGAGACGGACGATGATGGGGGTGCGGCGGTTGCCCTCGATGAGGGTGCCGACATCCGCTCCGGCGAGCGCGGTTTCTATCAGGCGGTTGAGGTCATCCGCGTGGACGTTGAACTTTTGCATGGCATCACGGTCCGGCTGGATCTCGATCATGGGCACCTTGCCGATGGCGTCGAACTCGGTTTCCGCGCCGCCGGGAATGCTGTTGAGGACATTGCGGACTTCCCCGGCGAGGCGCTCTAACTCGTCGTAGTCTGCGCCGTAGATCTTGCAGAGTAGATCGGCGCGGGAGCCGGCCATGATTTCGTTAAAACGCATCTGGATGGGTTGCGAGACGAGCAGGTTCTGGCCGGGGACGAGGTCGAGCATGCGCTTTCTCATGAGTTCGCCGAGGGCTTCCTTGGTGATGCGCTGGCCATCGACAAGCCGCCATTTTCCGACGGGATTGAGCATGACGTAGGTGTCCGAGACGTTAGGCCCCATGGGATCGGAGGCGACTTCGGCGGTGCCGATGCGGGAGAAGACATCGCGGATCTCGGGGAAATCCCGGCGCAGGATGGTCTCGGATTGTTTTTGCAGATCGACGGATGAAGTGAGTCCGGCGCTGCTGCTGCGGATGAATTGCAGGGTGAAATCCCCTTCGTCGAGCTGCGGGATAAATTCGGAGCCGAGGCGGGAAAAGACAAACAGCGAGAAGCCGAAGAGCGCGAGCATCGGCAGCACGACCAGCCAGCGGAAACGCAGGCCGAAAGTGAGCAGCGGCGTGTAGAGCTGCTTGACGAGGGTGACGAGCCAGTTGTCTTTTTCTTTGATATTTCCGCTGAGCAGAAATGAGCAGAGCACTGGCATGAGGGTGAGCGCGAGCACCAGCGAACCACCGAGCGCGAGCATGACGACGACCGCCATGGGCTGGAACATTTTTCCTTCAATGCCTTGCAGCGCGAGGATCGGCAGATAGACGATGGTGATGATGAGCACGCCGAAAAACATCGGGTTGGCGACTTCCTTGGCAGAATGGAGGACTTCGCGGGAGCGTTCCTGAGCGGTGAGTTTGCGGCCAAGCGCGTGTTGTTTCTCGCCGAGGTGACGGACGATATTTTCCACCATGACGACCGCGCCGTCGATGATGAGGCCGAAGTCCACGGCGCCGAGGCTCATGAGATTTCCTGATAGCCCGAGCCGGACCATGCCGGTCATGGCGAACAGCATGGAAAGTGGGATGACGAGCGCGACGATGATCGCGGCGCGGAAATTTCCTAGCAGGGCGAACAGCACGACGACGACGAGGACCGCGCCTTCGAAGAGATTTTTCTCCACGGTGTGGATGGTGCGGTCCACCAGCTCGCTGCGGTCATAGACGGTCTTGATGGAAATACCGGCGGGTAGTTTTTCCTGAATTTCCTCCAACTTTGCGCGGACGGATTGGGCGACGAGGCGGGTGTTTTCCCCGGCGAGCATGATGGCTGCGCCGATGATGGCTTCCTCTCCCTCATGGGTGCTGGCTCCGGTGCGGAAGGATGAGCCGATGGCGACGGTGGCGACATCGCTGAGCAGAATGGGTCTAACTCCTGCGCCGAATTTGAGCGGCAGCTTGGAAATTTCTTCCGCCGTGGTGACGCGGGTGGGGGCGCGGACGATGAGTTGCTCGCCACCGATTTCGATGAAGCCGCCGCCTGCGTTCTTGGTATTTTGCTCGACGAGTGCGGCCAGGGCATCGAGCGAAAGTCCGGCTGCGGCGAGCTTTGCGGGGTCGGGCTGGATGACGAGTTCGCGCTCGTAGCCGCCGCTGCGGTTGACTTCGGCCACGCCTTGGGTGCCGCGCAGCAGTGGCTTGACGGTGTATTCCTGGATTTGCCAAAGCGCCATGAGCTGGGCTTCACGGGTGGCGGGCTTGTCCACGGCATCCGCCGTGTAATCGAGCGTGTAGTAGAAAATTTCCCCGAGGCCGGTGGCGATGGGTGCGAGCTTGGGAGAAAGGCCAGGCGGGAGATCATCAAGGACGCCCTGGAGTCGCTCGGTGACGAGCTGCCGCGTCCGATAGAGATCGACGCCGTCCTTGAAAGTCATGGTGACTTGCGAGAGGCCGAACTTGGAAAGCGAGCGGAGTTCCACCATTTCCGGCAGGCCTGCCATCTCGCTTTCGATGAGGAAAGTGACGAGTTTCTCGACTTCCTCCGGCGCAAGTGCGGGGACGGCGGTGTTGATCTGGACCTGCGGATTGGTGATGTCCGGCACCGCGTCGATGGGCAGGCGCAGCATCGCCCACGTGCCGACGCCGATGAGAACGAGGGTGGCGAGCAGGACGGCCACCCGCTGCCGCATGACCACTTCAAGGAGATGATTTAGCATGATGAGTTAGTGGCCACAGGTGCAGGCTTTGCCGCCGCGGAGGACTTGGAGTTCCGCCATCCAGAGCGACATGACGGGCGTGGTGACGATCTCATCGCCAGAGTAGAGGCCGTCGGTGATTTCCACGAACTGGTCGTTCGAAGCGCCGGTTTTGACGGGGCTGCGGACGTAGAACGAGCCGTTCACGGTGTAAACGAAGCTGCCCTCGGCGGTCTTCAGCAAGGCGGAGATGGGGACGGCCGCGACCGAGCCACTGGCCGGAATTTCCACGTTGCCTTTTAACTGACTGCCGGGTGATAGCGTGTCGGTGGTGGTGACGGTGACTTCGAGATCGCCAAGGATGCCGAACGGGACTTTGTCCACGGAGCGGACGCTGCCTTGGAGCGAGCCGAGGGTGATTTCCATGCCGGCCTTGATGGGTGTGGTGGACGGGACCGTGCCGCGCGCTTCGTGAGGTGTGGTGGCCGTTAGATCTAGGGTGATGGAGGAGGCGATTTCCTCTTCGCCGACTTCGGCCACGGATAAACCGATGGATTTTTTCATTTCATCGGTGAGGGAAAGTCCCTCGCCTTTTTTGAACTGCGCGCCGTTCTCGGGAGTTTTCCCCGTCGCTGAGGCGGCGGTCTCGTTGCATGAAAGGCTGAGGAGCGCGCACAGACTTGATAGGATGATGACGAGTGATTTTTGCATGAGCTTACTTGGTTTGAATTTCGGAATCGGCTGAACCGGCGAGTTGTTCGAGATCGAGCGCGGCGCGGAGGACGTCGAGCCGGGTGTGGTTGATGGCCTCGGTGGCTTCGAGGTATTTGTCCTGCATCTCGATGTAGGTGCTGATCGGGACGGCTCCGAGGCGGTAGTGGCGGTCGGCGAGCCGGGCGGCATCGGCGAAGGTGGCGAGGGAGTCGGGCTTCCAGGCGGCGAGGCGTTTGCGCTGAGTTTCGAGGATCAGCCAGGCTTCGGTGATCTCGCGTTCGATTTCGCGGAAGGTGGACTGAAGCGAGGACTCGGCCTGCATCCGTCTGGCCTGGCTGGTGGTGACGGCGGCGCGGCCGTCGTCCCACAACGGCAGTGGAACGGAGAGGGAAAGTCCGATGATGGTCTCCTTATCGCCGGCGTTTTCGTGGGAAACGGACGGGCCGACGATGAAGGTGGGGTAGCGCTCGTTCGCACTCAGCGCGACCTTGAGGCCTTGTTGTTCCAGCTCGGCGCGGCGGACGCGGATGGCGTAGTTTTCGCGCGCGGCCTGGTTGAGCAGATCTGCCAGCGCGGCGGGTATGGGGGTGGTGAATTCGGTGCGCTTGACTTGCAACGGTGAGTCGGCGCGGCGGCCCATGAGCTGGTTGAGCTCGAGCAGTGCCTTCTGCATTTCCACGGCGGCTTCGCTGGCTTTGCTCTGAATGGTGACTTCCGAGGCTTCGAGGATTTTCGCTTCTAACAACGGCCCGATGCCGCCGGGTTCGCGCTGGATGATGACTTCCTTTACGCGGGTGATGCGGTCCGCGACATCGGCGGCGGCAGCGGCGTTTTCCTGCTGGGTGGCGAGCGCGTAGCCGAGCACTTTGACGCGGGCTGCTAGAAACGAGCGGAATTGTTTCAAGCCAAGCTCGGCCAGGGCGATGTCGCAGTCGGCGATGGCCTTGCGCAATCCGAGCCGACCGGGCCACTCGATGGGCTGGGCAAGCGCGACGGAAAAAGCGACACCCGCCGCACGGGCATTGTCATTGCGGATGCGTTTCTGGCCGAGGTCGAGATTGAGTTCTGGATTGGAAAACCGGCCTGCGACGCTGCGGGCGGATTTCGCGACGGCGATCTCGGCGTTGTAAAACTTGAGTTCGGGATTTCCCGCAAGTGCCTGAGTCACGAGTCCGTCGATGGTGACGGGCACAGCCGCAGGCTCGGCCAGGGCAGTGGGGACGCCCAACAGAAAAAGCAGGAGCGCAGAGGTCGAAATTTTGGAGGTCATTGGATAAGAGATGGAGCTTGGAAAATGGTGGAAACATTGACGCGAACTCGGATCACAGGACCGGGACGCGGCGCACCTTCCCGAGCGGTGCGGCAAAAAGTGGCGTCCTAACAGCGGACGGCTTCACACGGGGCGATCCCCCGGATCAAATATTCCAGACTCCCAGCAGCGCCCGCCACTCACGCGGCAAGTCGGGGCCACGGATCGGCGTTGATGGAACGAATGGCCGGGCCGCTTCCGTCACGGGACACGGCGGCAAGCAGACGACCGAAGTCGCGATCCAGAAAAATACGGGGGTGAGCAAGATCGGGGTGGAAGGAATCGGCGCGTCGGGCAGCTTTTTCAGATCCAAGCAACACCGCCCGTCTGCCATTCCGTCGCACTCCGGGCAGCACTTTGGCTTTTCCGAATCTGTGGCTTGCGCGGCATCCCAGCCCGGCAGCAGCACGCCATTCTCAATAAAACAAACGCGCACCGACGCTGCCACAACAGGGACCAGCAGGGCCATGCAAAGCAGAAGAAAAGTAGCTGTGATGCGGCGAACCACGGGGCAACAGCTAGGTGGGTTTGCAGGCGGGCGCAAGCCGCGATTCGGGTGGGGTGGATATGGGGATTTGAATCATGCGGTTGCGAGTTCGATGTCCTTGGCATCCCGGCTGCGGAAGATCCGATAGAGGCCGGGCAGGACGACAAGGGTGAGCAGCGTGGAGGAGATGATTCCGCCGATGACCACGGTGGCGAGCGGGCGCTGGACCTCCGCACCGGTGCCGGTGGCGAGGGCCATCGGGACGAAGCCGAGCGAGGCGACGAGGGCGGTCATGAGCACTGGGCGCAGGCGCATGAGTGCGCCTTGGATGACGGCGTCGTCGAGGGCCATGCCTTCCTTCCGCAGGTCATTGATGAAGGAAATCATGACCAAGCCGTTGAGCACGGCGACGCCTGATAGAGCGATGAAGCCGACGCCGGCGGAGATCGACAGGGGAATGTCCCGCAGCCACAGCGCGAGGATGCCGCCGGTGAGCGCGAGCGGGACGCCGGTGAAGACGAGCAACGAATCCCTCACATTTCCGAAGGTCATGAATAGCAGCGAGAAAATCAGGATAAGCGCGATGGGCACGACGATTTTCAGACGCTCCGAGGCGGAAATGAGCTGCTCGAAGGTGCCGCCCCAGGTGATCCAGTAGCCGGGAGTGAGTTCCACTTCGCGCGCCTTTTCCTGAGCTTCG
This sequence comes from Akkermansiaceae bacterium, assembly GCA_043735445.1. Taxonomy (GTDB): domain Bacteria; phylum Verrucomicrobiota; class Verrucomicrobiia; order Verrucomicrobiales; family Akkermansiaceae; genus Luteolibacter. The sequence goes on from JAYTEI010000392.1 coordinate 8,471, forward strand.
GTGACGAAAGACCCGAGATCGCGGCCACGGACGTTGGCAGTGACGACGACGCGGCGCTTGCCGTTTTCGCGGCTGATTTGGTTAGGACCGGGGCCGACTTCGAATTCGGCGAGCTCGCCGAGCGGAATGAAGGCGGGCATGCCGGTGGGACTGGCGATGGGGATTCTAACTGGAATTGTCTTCCACGCGTCCATGTCGGTGCGGAGATTTTCGGGAAGCTGGACGACGAGCGGGTAACGGCGGTCGCCCTCGAAAATCTCGCCGACTTGCTGCCCACCGATGGTGATGGCGATGACTTCCTGCACGTCCGAAACATTCAGGCCGTAGCGCGAGAGCGCGGCGGGCTTGATGTTGACGCTGAGCAGGGGTAGGCCGGTGATTTGCTCGACGCCGACGTCTTCCGCGCCGGGGATTTTCTCAAGGATCTTGCCGATTTGCTTACCTGCGGCTAACAACTCGTCGAGGTCGTCGCCGAAGATTTTTACGGCCACGTCGCTGCGGACCCCGGCGATGAGTTCGTTAAAGCGCATTTGGATGGGTTGGAGAAATTCGTATTTGGTGCCGGGGACTTGTTCGAGCGAGTCGGACATTTTCTGGATGAGCGCCTGTTTGGACATGTTAGGATCCGGCCATTGGGCGCGTGGCTTGAGCATCACGAAGCCGTCGGCCACGCTGGGTGGCATGGGATCGGTGGCGACCTCGGCGGTGCCGATTTTCGAGAAAGTCTCGGCGACTTCCGGGAATTTCATGAACGCTTTCTGCACCGAGTTCTGCATGTGGACGGCCTGCGACAGGCTGGTGCCGGGGACCCGCAGGCTATGGACGGCGAGGTCGCCTTCATCGAGATTCGGGATGAACTCGCTGCCCATGCGGGTGGCTAACAGCAGGCTGAGCGCGACGACCACGGCGGCGGCCACGGAGACTACGCCACGATGGGCGACGGAAATCCTGAGTAACGGCAGATAGAGCACCTTCACGCCACGGACGAGGAGGTTCTCCTTTTCCGCGATTTTTCCACGCATGAAAATGGCGATGGCAGCGGGGACGAAGGTGACGGAGAGAATCATCGCGCCGCCGAGAGCTAGCAGGACGGTGTAGGCCATGGGGTGGAACATTTTTCCTTCCACACCGGTGAGCGTGAGGATGGGAAGATAGACGACCATGATGATGAGCTCGCCAAACATGGTGGCTTTCCGCACTTCCTTGGTGCCTTCGAAGACGGTCTTCATGCGCTCTTCCAGGGTGAGCAGGCGGCCTAACCGGTGCTGCGCTTCGGCGAGGCGGCGAATGCAGTTTTCCACGATGATCACAGAGCCATCGACGATGATGCCGAAGTCGAGCGCACCGAGGCTCATCAGGTTTCCCGAGATTTTCGTGCCCACCATGCCGGTGATGGTGAAGAGCATGGATAGTGGGATGACCATGGCGGTGATGATGGCGGCGCGCACATTTCCTAGCAGAAGCAGCAGCACGACGATGACTAGCACGGCCCCTTCGAAGAGGTTCTTCTTCACCGTCTCGATGGTGGCGTCCACCAGCGTGGTGCGGTCATAAACGGTGTGGGCGACGATGCCTTCCGGCAAGGTGCGGTTAATTTCCACAAGGCGTTCGGCGACCCGCTTGGCGACGACGCGACTGTTTTCCCCGGCGAGCATGAGGACGGTGCCGAGCACGACTTCATCGCCATCGGCGGTGGCGGCTCCGGTGCGCAGTTCGCCACCGATTTCGACGTTGGCGATCTGGCCCAGCTTGACCGGGCGGTTGCCACGGGTGGCGACGTCGATGGCGCGGATGGACGCGATGTCCTTGAGCTGGCCGGGGGCGCGGATGAGGTATTGCTCGCCGTTGCGCTCGATGAATCCGGCTCCGACGTTGGCGTTGTTTTTCTCAAGCGCTTCCATGATTTCGCCGAGGCCGATGTCGAAGGTGTGCATCAGCTTGGGATCGGGGGTGACGTGGAACTCCTTCTGATAGCCGCCGATGGTGTTGACCTCGACCACGCCGGGGACGTTGCGGAGCTGGGGCTTGATGACCCAGTCCTGGATGGTGCGGAGGTCCATCGGTGTGACGGGCGTGCCATCGGGGTTCTTCGCGCCGGGCTCGGGCTTCACGGTGAACATGAAAATTTCCCCGAGGCCGGTGGCGATGGGCCCCATCGACGGGCTGATCTCTGCGGGAAGTTTCCCCTTCACCTCCTGCAAGCGCTCGCTCACTAACTGGCGGGCGAAATACTTGTCGGTGCCGTCCTTAAAAACGGCGGTGACCTGCGAGAGGCCGTAGCGGGAAACCGAGCGCGTGTAGTCGAGCGCGGGCAATCCGCCGAGCGCGGTTTCCACCAGATAGGTGATGCGCTGCTCGGTCTCTAACGGCGAGTAGCCGGGCGCTTCGGTGTTGATCATCACCTGGACGTTGGTGATGTCCGGCACGGCGTCGATGGAGAGGTTTCGGTAATTGTAAGCACCTAGCACAGCGACGGCGAGGGACGCCAATAGGATGAACCAGCGGTGGCGGATCGAGAATTGAAGGACTTTTTCGAGCATGATGATGGAATGTTAGAATGGTTCAATGATCGTGGCTGGCACCGGATTTCATGATGTCTGCCTTCACGACGAAGGGATTTTCCGAGACGTAGGTGGTGCCGGCTTCGAGGCCGGAAATCACTTCGATCCAGTCGCCATCGCGCTGGCCGAGTTCGAGGATGGCGATCTCATAGACGTCGCCGTATTGCATGAAAACCACATCCCAATCGCGGAAGGTCTGGAGCGCGTCGTAGCGGACGGCGACGGGCACTTCGCGTGCCTCCATGACGCGCTCGGCATGGACGAACAGGCCGGGAATCCACTTACCGTCCGGGTTTGGCAAGGTGGCGATGGCGCGCACAGTCTGAGTTTCCTGACTGCCGAAGGGTGAGAAATAGGCGACCTTCGCGGTGACTTTGGGCGCGGAATCCTTATCGTCGGCGATGGTGATTTCCTGGCCTTTTGCAAGTGTGCCAGAATCCGTCCGGCGGATGTTGAGCTCGACCCAGACGCTGCTCAAGTCGGCGATGGTGTAGATCGGCTTGTCGTTGGTGACGGCCACGCCGCGCGACACATCGCGGGCGATGATGGTGCCGGACATGGGCGCGGTGATTTCATAGGTGGTCATGCTCTGGTTGCTCTCGATGACGGCCAGCACTTCGCCCTTTTCCACGGTATCGCCGAGCTTGATGCCAGCCTCGGTGACGATGCCGGGAAAGCGCGGGGTGACCTTGGCCATCTCGTCTTCGTTAGGGATGATCCTGCCATTCATTTCGGCGAGCGTGCGGATCTTGTGAGGCCCGGCCTTGGCGAATCCGAGCGCGACACTGGCGGCCGCCTGAGCGGTGATTTTCACGCGTCCTTCGTAGGATTCGTAGGCCCAACTCGACTTCTTGCCTTGGTAGGTGGCGGAGACTTTCACGTCGAAAGAGTGGGGTTCTTCCACGATCCGGCTGCCCACGAGATAGTCGTCTTCCTTCTGATAGGTGAACGCATCGACCCGCGTGCCGAAGCGGTGGAGTTCCATTGTTAGAGTGACTTGGGTCGGATCGAGCGGCTTGTTGTTTACGAACGGATAGACGCGGGATTGTGGCGGAATGTCGGGTTCGTAAATAGTGACTTCGACCGCGAAATCACCATCGCGAAGCATGCGCCCGCCGTGGGGACCGCGTTCGTAATCGGCTTTCGGTGCTGCGCCGTGTGCGGCAGACGCTGCGGTGTGTGGGGCTTCCCGCAGGATGCGAACACCGAGGAAAATCCCTCCGGTGACGATGACGGTGATGGCCAGGATTTGAATAACGAGTTTCATGGGAGTGGTGGGATAGTTAGATGAGTTTAGCGGACAGAGGTGGCGAGGGCTTCTTCGAGACGGCCACCGAGGGCGCCTTCGAGTTCGGCGCGGGCTTCGAGCGCGGAGACTTGGAGTTCGAATGCGCGCATGCGCGTCTGCGTGAGGCGGTTGATGATCGGTTGCATCTGGGTGATGCCACCCTGGCCTTTCGCCATCGCGTCCCTTGCTTGGGAAAGCGCCATTTCAAACAATGGGACCACCTCCGAGCGGTAGCGGATGGCACTTTCTTGGGCACTGAGCGCACTCTGATGGCGCAGCTTCACCACGGCGGAAACGCGGGCTGGCTCGAATTGCTTGAGCTCGCTGCGGGCGGCATCCACGGAGGCCCGTGCCCCGGCGATGGCCGCTTCGTTGTGGTTCCACAGCGGCAAATCCATGGTGAAACCAACCCCTAGCAGGAGTCTGCCGTGGTCGGTTTCCTTCTGTGCCAGCAATCTGGCTTCCAGCGGCCCCAAGCGGTCCGCCTCAGCGATCGACAGCCGTGCCCGCGCCGCTTCTTCGCGTTTCAGCAAGGCAAGGCGTAACGGGGTGCGGCGGATCGCAAATCGCTCCAAGGCCGCACTATTCGCCGGAAGCGACAGACCTGAAGGACGCTCGACTGTGATCACCGTCCCACTGCGCCGCCCAATCCGGCGGGCGAGTGCCGCGCTGCGAGAGAGTCGCTGGGATTCTAACGCCTGCCGTTCTGCCGCTTCGTTGGCGGCCTCGGCATTGAGCAGGGCGAGTTCCACCGTGCCGCCTTGGCCGGCTTTCACGCTTTTCTCAAACGACTCGCGCAAGGCTAACAAGTCCGCGCGGTTTTGCCCGCGGATCGCCTGTAATTCCTGCACCGTCCACAGCTCGGTGTAGCGGCTGTAAACATCATTGAGCACTCCCGCGACTTGTGCGCGGGCATCGGCGCGGGCCGACGCCTGCTCGATGACGGCGTAGTTCCGGCGTAGGCCGAAATAACTCCGCTTCACCGGCTGGATGAACTTTAGGTCAATGACCGGCTTGTCAGTGAGAGACTGGAATTCGGCCTCCAGCCTAGGATTAGGAATTTCCGTGACGGCGAGGGTTTCCGCGAGGCGGATTCGCAGATCAGCATCTGCGGCGAGGATCTCGGGATGGTTCCGCAGCCCTTCGCGGAGGGCGGTGGAAAGGGGCAGGACTTCTTGCGCAGTTAGCCCTGCTACAAGTAGGTAAGAGACGATTGGTATTTTAAAATAAGGCATGATGCGAGTGTTTGAATGGATCGAGAATTCCCCGGCAAAGGCGCGGGGTGGCTGGCATGGAACCGACCTAACGGGGGCGGGTTCCTAATAAATCTAACATCCACGGCACGAGGGTGCCGGATGCGTCAGCTCACCTGCGGCGGCTTGATCATTGCAAACACGGGGCCGCTCGGGCACTTCTCGTCGAGTGACGTGGGCCTGAGCTTGATGACCCGCTGGAAAAACGCGTGGCTTAAAGGTGTCGCCGGAACCATCGCCACGGACACAACGCACGAAAGATGGTGGTGATGTTCGCCCTCCTCGCCGTCATGATGGTCCTCATGATGCGGGTCCGGGGCATGGTGAAGTTCGACATGATTCCCGTGATGCACCCCGTCGTGATCGTGAATGATCACCGCTGTCATTCGGCTGCCCCAAGCCGGATAAATCGCGAGGCACAATACCATGCAAACACGCAAGACTATCGCGCGGAAAGACCGCGAAAGGTCAGGAGTCTGTGGCAATGATGGGGTCATGAGGGAGCGGCGGAACCCTGTGAGGGACTTGGGACTTAGGCAAGGCATGATATGCAAATCTCGGTGCGACGGATTCAGCCGAACCACCGGATGGCGAGGCTAGTGATCCTCCGTTTCATTTTGGAGCCGACGGCAACGTGCAGTGGGTCAATCTTGTTCCGCTTTTCGACATCGTATCGACAGCCGTTTCAAAGTTCTTGGCCAAAGCAATATGAATGAAGAACAACTTCAGTTGGACAGGACTTTAGAACTTTAGTGAGATGCACGGGTTCTGTGAAATTTCGTAATGCGCAATTAAACATCTCATCATGGTGCTCGAAATTTGCGCCTGGAGTCTTGCCTGTGATGGGTAATTTGCAGTGATGTTCCAGATAGTTGAGAGCGTCCTGAATGGGTTCAGTGGTGGCCCCTTTTTTCGTGACACGCTTCTTTGACGAGACTTCATACACGATTGGCGTGGTGAAGAAATCCAGATCGATGTCGAGGACGGTCATCATTAGTTGGGGAGTTCGGGAGATGCTGTTTGTTTGTGTATTAGCCAGGAAGGGAAGGGGGAACGTTTCCCCCTTCATTCCATGAGGCTTGCCACAATTCGAATTCTGATGGGCGGATGCGGTAGCGGGCGAAGTTTCCCTCATGGATGCCCGCCAGAGTTTCCTCAGCGGCGGCGACGAACCGCTTGCGGTCGTCTTCAATCACCGATTCTTCCGCCCAGCGACGCAGGCGGACGACGGCCTCGCGTCGAGCGTAGCGGGCGCGGATGATTTCAGCCACCTGATCTGAGATGGCCTGGCGGTATTTCACCCGGAAGGGATCGGGATCTCCCACGGCTCCACGGATTACCGTGTAGCGTTGGGCGGACCGCTCGTAGGCTTGGATAAAGACCTCACGAAGAATGCCGATTTCGTTGAGTTCGTAGATGGCGAGCATGCCATCGGTGTAATCGGCTTCGGAAACATCCACGAAGGAGAGCGGAGCGAGATTGCGCTGGAAAAGCGGGAGATTGGCCGCGAGGCGGGACACGCGCTTGTTGCCATCAATGAACGGCTGAAGGTAGGGCAGGTGAACCATCGCAAAAAACGCCTGCTCGAAAGGATCCCTGATTTGTTGGGCCTTGGCCAGAATCTGGTCGAAGAGACTCGCGATCAAGGTGGGGATGGCAGGAGGCAGATAGGTGGACTTGCCGATCCCCACAGGGTCGGTGCGCAAGGCTCCTTCTGCCGCAGGATCGCGAAGCAGATCGGCGGTCAGCAGGGCATGGAGATTGAGAATGGTCCGGCGGTTGAAATCGGCCTCGGAGGACGATTCCAGCAGGAATTCGATGGCGGCCTTGTGGTTGAGAATCATCACCGCCTCATTGGAGAGGGCGGCTTCGCCACTGCGACCCGCCTGGAAAAGCTGCTCGGTTTCCAAAAGAGAGTAGGTATTGCCCTCCAGACGGCTGGAATTCCACGACAGGTCGATGAGCAGCCGTTGGCAGATATGGCGGGCGTAGGTTCCTGCGGGTTCATTCGCCATACCGGTCTGATTGCCGACTTCAAAGAGTGAGCGGCGGGCGCTCTCCGGCAGGTAGAAGGTTTCGTTCGGTTGGTAGGATTCCAGAAAGGGGCGTCGATAGCCGACCGGGGCACGTTGGGAGACGGGCAACCGGAGTCTGGCACGCAACGCCTCGGCGGCGGGTGACAAGGGGGAATCACCCTGTGGCTGCGGGGCCACCGGATGGACGGTGTTGTCTTTATCCAGTCGTGCTTTCCCCGCATCCATCAGGCGATACACCGTGGATCGAGCCTCCCCGAGGCGTTCCACCAAACCGCTTTCACGCAGTCTTCCCAATCGGTTCAGCGCCGTCCGACGGGGCAGGCGAGGCTCAAAAAATGCCTCGTAAGCCTGCGCCTCCAATTCCGACTGCTGTCGGAAGGGTTCGAGCCAATCCCTTTTGATGGGGTGATTCATGGCGAGATAGTGGCGAGAAAATGGCGCGATGGCAAGGAAATGGCACTATAATGGCGAGATGAAGGCCAACAAGCCATCAGAGGCTGATGCGGTTGCCTTTGCCGAGTTCCTCCAGAGCGGACTTGCGGAGAGAGGAAAGCCACTGGTCCAGGTCTGGTTCGGAAGCGATGAAGGGCAGCCCGCACTTGGCCCGGAGTGAACTGGCCGGGATATAGACCATTGCCTTTGGGGCGGGGGCTGCAAGCTTGGCGGCGTGCGCAAGCTGCGCGAAATCAACTTCAGTGGGACAGGTCTTAAAAATTTTTCCCATAAGCCGCCGGTTCTTCGCCGTCTTGCACACCCTCTACAATTAGGGTTGGAAGACTTCGTTGATCGGGCTGCCGCAGAACGGTGCATTAAACCTCATCAGGTCCGCACGGGCGGGTGGCGCGGTCCGGGTAATCAATCAATGATCGTGCTTGTCACCCGGTTGGTGTTCGTGAGCCGCTGGTTCGCCATGGCAATCGCAGGCGTATTCCGGCAACTTGCAGTCCGGGCAGGTGGCCATGTTAAGGTTAAACTTCGCGCTAACCGCCTTGGCATCCGGCGTGGACTTGATTTGGAGGACGACGGGGAGCTCCTTGCCTTCCGGGATGGTTTTGTCGGAGACGAGCTTGTCGCCGTCCTTGGTGAAGGCGAGTTTGGTGGGGGCGGCGCGCTCACCCATGGTGACGGTGACGACTTGGGCGGCAGGGGCGATGACTTTGCCGGCGGCGTCGAGGAAGCGGACTTCCAGTTTCTTTTCCGGGTTGACGAGGAACTCGGCGTGCGGCGTGACAGTGTAGATAATCCGGCCGTTGTTAGGAGCTTTGAGTTTCTCTGCGGCGTGGGCAAAGGTGAGAGTGGCGATGACGAGGGCGACGATTCTGGTTTTCATAATGTTAGTTTGGTTGGTGGAGAATGAAGAGCCTGATCAATCCAGCGGTCCGTTAGTGAGAAGCTGCGGATTCGCGTTCAATGGAGTTTGCGGCAGCCTTGCGGCCAAAAGTATAGAACACCGTCGGCGTGACGCCGAGACCTAGCAAGGTGCTTGTGATCAGTCCACCGACGATGACAACGGCTACGGGGTGGAGGATTTCCTTGCCCGGTTGGTCTGCTGCTAGAACGAGCGGTATCAGGCCGATGCCGGCGGCGAGCGCGGTCATCAGCACGGGGACGAGTCGTTCCTTGGTGCCCCGGATGATCATTTGTTTGGAGAAACTCTCGCCCTCGTGCTGCATGAGATGCAGGTAATGGGAGATAAGCATGATGCTATTTCTAGCAGCCACTCCGGCCACCGCGATGAAGCCGACGAGGGTGGCAATGCTGATATTATTCAACATGATATAGGTGAGTACAATCCCGCCGACCATCGCCAGCGGGATATCACAAAGTACTTGGATGGCGAAGAACGGCGTTTTGAAATAACCATAAAGTAGGAAGCCAATGACTATCAGGATGACGGCGGTGAACAAAGCGATACGCCTAGTCGCATCTTGCTGCGCCTGGAACTCGCCCTCGAACTTGATGAAGTATCCTTGCGGCAATTTCACCTTTGCCTTCACTTCCGCTTTGAGTCGCTCGACGAGGGTGGAAACATCTCTAACGGTGGGCTTGATCGCCACCGCGAAGCGCCGCTGGCTGTCCTCGCGGAAGATGACATTCGGCCCCTTGGCTTCCCTAACATCAGCGACGACGGAGAGCGGCACCCGCTGGCCGCTGCCCATCTCGATGGGGATTTGCGAGATTTTCTCCGGGCTGTCCCGCCACTCGAGCGGCAGGCGGGTGACGAGGTTGACGGTGCGCTGGCCATCGCGCAGCTCGGCGATTTCCTTGCCGCCGATGAGGGCGGAGAGTTGTTCGTTGAGGTGGCCCGGCGTGATGCCATAAGCGCGGGCGCGGTCACGATCCGCCTCGATCCGGAGCTGGGGAATGGATGATTGGACGTCCAGCTTGGCGTCCTCGAAGCCGGGGATGGTTTTGCAAATGGCTTGAATTTCGATGCCGATTTTCCGCAGCTCATCGAGATCGGGGCCGAAGATTTTCACGGCGACCGGCGCGGAAACTCCGCTGAGCATGTGGCCGATGCGGTCGGCTAACGGCCCGCCGACGACGGCGAAGACGCCGGGCACGGTTTTGAGTCGCGTGCTGATTTCCGCTAGAATGACGGTGCGGTCCCGGCCCTGGGTTTCACCCTCGGCCTCGCGGAAATCCACGTCGAACTCAGCGGTGGAAACAGGGACGACGTGGTCGCCGCGCTCGGCCCGACCAAGGCGGCGACCGACCTTGCGCACCTCGGGGACGGATAGGATCTGCTGCTCGACGACATCGGAAATCTTGTTCATTTCCTCAAGGGATGTTCCGGGTGCCGAGGTGACGGCGACGAGCGCGGTCTCCTCCTTAAACGTGGGTAGGAAATCCTTGCCCATCTGCGGATAGAGTGAGAACGCGGCGAGGACAATCACCAAGGCTAGCGCGAGTAACAGATAGGGTTGATTGAGGCCGAAGCGCAGCCAGATATGCTCTAGCAGCCACTTCATTGCGCGGGTGACGATGCCGTCCTTGTGTTCTTGGCCGACTTTTGGATGTAGTAAAAATGAACATAGAACTGGGATGGCGGTGAGCGAGACGACGAATGACGCAACCATCGAAATGATGGTGGCGGTGGCGATGGGCGCGAACAGCTTGCCCTCCACGCCTGTTAGCCCGAGCAGTGGCAGGAATACGAGAATGATCAGGATGGTGGCGTAGAGGATGGAGTTTCTAACTTCCCCGGATGCTTTCGCGATCACGACAAGCCTCGGGTGGGGATTCTCTAACGCGGCATTCTCCCGCAGCCGGCGGAAGACGTTTTCCACATCCACGATTGCATCATCCACCACCATGCCGATGGCGACGGCGAGGCCACCGAGGGTCATCGAGTTCACGCTGATGCCAGACCATTTGAAAACGAGCATGGTGATGCCGAAGGAAAGCGGCATGGCCATGAGCGTGATGAAGGTGGTGCGGAAATTTAACAGAAAGATGAAGATGACGATGGTGACCATGATCGCGCCGTCGCGGATGGCTTCAGTAAGGTTACCGATGGCGTGGTCGATGAAGTCCTTCTGTTGGAAGAGCAGTGTGGTTTCCATGCCCTTGGGAAACGACGGTTGCAACTCGGCAAGCGCCTTGGTGATTTCTCCGGTTAGAGCGCGGGTGTCGAAGCCGGGCGCCTTGGTGATGGACATGATCACGCCGTAAGTCGGCGTCTTTTCAGGACTCTGACTGACGGTCGCATCGCCGCGCATCGGCTCGATGCCCCAGACCACGTTGGCGACATCGCCGATGGAAATCGGGCGGTCGTTCACGGTCTTGACGATGGTGCTGGCGATGTCGCCGAGCTGCACGGTCATGGCGAGATTGCGCACCATGATCTCGGTGGTGCCGGTATTGATGAAACCGCCGGTGGTGGTGCTGGCGGATTCTTGAACGGCTTTTTCCAGCTCCTCGAAACTGACACTGTTCGCCTGCATCTTGTAGGGATCCGGCTGGACTTCTATCTGTTTGACGCCGCCGCCCATGTTGAGGATTTCGGCGATGCCGGAAATGCTTTGGAGGCGGCGCTTGATCGTCCAATCCGCCATCGAGCGGACGTCGCTTGGCGGCATGTAGCCGGGCTCGCCTTCCTTGATGGTGGAGCGCACGCCGACTAACAGGATCTCGCCCATCAGCGAGGCGACGGGCGTCATGAACGGTTGCACGCCTTCTGGCAATTGCTCGCGGACGCCCTGCAGGCGTTCCTGGACAAGCATCCGCGCCTTGTAGATGTCGGTGTCCCAGCCGAACTCGGCATAGACCAGTGAAAGCGAGACGTCGCTGTTAGTCCGCAGGCGGGTGAGTCCGGAGACGCCCATCAGCGCGCTTTCGATCGGCTGGGTGACCCGCAGCTCCACTTCCTCCGGTGAGAGTCCGGCGGATTCCGTGAGGATGATGACGGTGGGTTTCGAAAGGTCCGGCAGCACCTCCACCGGCAGTTCGGTGGCGGTGCGCAGGCCCATGACCATCAGGATCAAGGAAAGGCCGATGATGATCGCGCGATTGGCGAGCGACCAATGAATCATTTTGTTGAGCATGGGAAAATTAATTGACGGTTGATAGCGGTGATAGCATGGTTTCCAGATGGCTCAGTTGTTGGTGAGAAACATTTCAGAGGCGCTTGCGAAAACGCTGAAGCTGCGGGCTGCGGAACACGGAGTTTCCGCGGAAGAAGAGCACCGCCGGATTTTGCAAGAGGCACTGGCACCGGCATCTGAAGGGCCGAATGAAAAGCGCACCCTTTTCGACCACATCCGGCAGTTAGGTGAAATCGCGCCCGACTTTGAATTCGAGCGCGAACGCCGGAACTGGGCACGACGCGAGGTTGAATTCTGATGCGCTACCTGCTCGACACGAACTTCATTTCCGAGTTGCGAAAAGGCGACCGGGCGAATCGCGGTGTGCAGGCTTGGGCGATGGGCAACGATTCGAGCCTGTGTGCCTTGAGCGTCGTGACCCTTGCGGAAATCCGCCGAGGCATCGAAGACAAGCGACGCACCGATTCCAGGCAGGCCCATGCCATCGAAAGATGGTTCGACACGATTCTGGTAGAGTTTGCGGAGAACATTCTCCCCGTCACCATTGAGATTGCCGACCGTTGGGGACGGTTGTTGTCCACGACTCAACTGCCTGAACAAGACCTGCTGCTCGCCGCAACCGCGCTGGAACACGGACTGACAGTGGTGACCCGGAATGTCGTTGATTTTGAAGGAAGCGGGGCGCGTTTTCATAATCCTTGGAAGTGATTTAAGATGCGGACGAAGTATGAAATTTCCGTGAAAACAGACTGGCTAACAGCAACAGGAACAACACACCGCAGGCATACATCCATATCGGGCTGGCTCCCGCGCCGTGGGCATGATCATCGCCACCGCCGCCTTTGGCCTTCGCCATTTGCGCCTTTTTCTCGGGTGTTAGCTCGCCGCCGTCCGCGGCATGCTCATGGCCGTGCGCGGCATCGAGCGCTTCCTTGAGGGACACGCTGCCACCGCCGGCGAAGGAGAGGGAGTAGGCGCCGCGGGTGACCACTTCGTCGGCAGGGAGCAGGCCGCTGATGACTTCGACGAAGCGGTCGTTCATTTCCCCGACTTGCACGGGAGTCTTGATGAAGGCGTTAGTAAGGTCGAAGTGTTTGACGTAAACGAAGCGTTTGCTCGGCTCGCCTTGCAGTGCGGCGCGGGGGATGCTGAGGACGTTAGAACGCTTGGCCAGGACGATGGAAAACTCGGTGCGCATGTCCGGGCGCATCTTGAGGTTGGGATTGGCGACCTTGAAGATGGCGTCGATGGTGCCACTCTCGCGGTCGGCCGAGGTGCCGAAGCGGAGCATTTCGCCGTCTAACGGTTGGTCGCCTAGGGCGGAAACGCGGATGTGCGCTTTGCTGCCGGGTTTGAGTTTCGCCGCTTGGCTTTCCGGCACGCGGGCGATGGCTAGCACCTCGCTCAGGTTAGAAATATCGAGCAATTCCTTATCAGGCTCGACTGGCTCGCCGATGCGGATGTGAGACTCGACGATGAGGCCACCGAGCGGTGCCTTGAGTTCGATGATGGGTGGCGGGTTGCCCGGCTGGCGGCTTTCGACGCGCACCAGGATTTGGTCCTTTTCCACGGTGTCGCCTTCTTGGCCTTCGAGGCTGATGACGCGTCCGGAAATGCGGCTGCTGACCACCCCGTGGCGCTCGGGAATCTCGGCGATGCGACCGAGCGCGAAGACGGTTTCCTCGAAGTCAGTTTCCTCAACTTCGATGGTCTCGATGCGGAGATTTTTCACCCCGGTTTCGTCGAGGACGATGGTGTCCGAGCCTACGGCAGCGTGGATGTTAGAAATGGTGAATAACAGAGCGAGTAATAGTTTCATGCAATGGGAGTGAGTTAAGGTTTGCCGAGTGCGGTCTCGTGACGGACGCGGGCGAGGTGGAACTCGCGCAATGCATCGAGCCGGGCGGCGGCGAGTTGCAGGCGCTTTTCGCGGGAGCGGAGGACGGACTGGATTTCGCCTTGGCCGTTGCGGTAAGTGGTCTCGGCCAAGCTGGCTTGTGCGTCGGCAAGCGGGAGCAGGGTGTCGTTGATTTCCGCGATCATTTTTAACCATTGCTGCATCTCGTTGCTAGCAGCTTCGGCTTCGAGACGGATGTTGCGGCTGAGGGCGATGGCCTCCTTCTCCTTGCGCTGTTGTTTGGCTTCGGCTGCCAGGATTGCACCTTCGTTCTTGTTCCAGAACGGCAGCGCGACTTTGAAACGCAGGCCGACGATCGCCTCATTGCCATAGCCGTTAGGCGCGTCTTCCGTGCGTTCGGCACCGGTGAAAATCCCGCCTTCCACGTCGTCGTAGCGGCGGGCTTGCTCGAGCGCGACGCCTTGCTTGGCGGCGAGAGCACCGAGCTTGGCGGCTTGGAAATCCGGGCGGCGCGTCGGCTCGGCAGCGGCTCTGGGAAGGGCTGGCTCTGGCAGGGTTCCGCCTACGTTGAGCGCATCTCCGGGACGCATTCCTAACAACGGCTTGAGCTCGCCGACGAGGGCGGTTTCTCCCGCATCGAGCAAGCGCATTTCCATGGCGAGACTGGCGGCTTCGAGTTTCGCCTGACCGGCATCAAGCGGTGAGCTTTCTCCCTTCGCGGCGATTTCGGATAGAAATCTGGCGAACTCACCGGCCACGCCGGACTGCTCGCGGAGGAGTGCGCGGCGCTGGCGGGTGGCCAGGATTTTCACCACCGCTTCACGGGCTTGGCCGGTGAGTTGGCGCTCGACTTCGCGGACTTCGGCCTCGGCGGCTTTGAACTCGGTGAGCGAGATGTCCTTTTCTAACTGGAGCCTGCCGGTCACCGGGAAGCGCTGGGAGAAGCCGATTTCGAATTTCCCGTCACGAAAACGTGGGTTGTGCTCGAGCGAGGTTTCTAGCTCTGGATTGGTGAGGCGACCGGCCTGGTTCATGCGGCCAAGCGCTTCCTGAATCTGGAGGCGGGCGGCGGCTAGATCGGGGTTTTGCGCACGGATGCGGCCACCCACACTGGCAAGCGTAACGACGGCGGCGGGTTCCGCGTGCAGCGGATAGATCGTGGATGCAAATGCCAGCACGACCGCTGGAAAAAATTTGGACATGGTAGTTGCAATTGGCGCGCCGCGAAATGGGCAAACGACTGGGAAAACAGATCTAAGGAATGATCCCGGAGTTGGCAAAAGCGGCCAAGCGGGGCAAGACAGCGCGCCGTATGGGCGCACTGGAGCACATCAGTGCGCACTCAAATCAACGGCGGTTTTTCCGAACCCAAAAACGGTCCTTCAGGCAGCACGTCGCCTTTGTGGCGGACGCCCGCGAGGGAAGACGCGGTAATTTCCAATCTGCATGGGAGATTATTTTCAACGGTCAAAGGCAGCGCATGTGAGCAGTTGCACGAATGATGATGGTGCTCGCCGGGCGGGCAAGGCTCGTGACCGCCGCTTGGCGAATCCACCGGCGCAGTCGCGGCATGGGAATCGTCCTGACAGCACGACTCAGCAGGGTGGGAGCAAACGGCGAGATTCATCACATCGGCTCTGAGGCCGCGGGTATTTAATCCGGCCAGCGCACATATAACCATCAGCCATGTAAGCAACAACCTCATCGCAGGGCCGGACACTGGATACGGCACCCTGCAAACGCAAGAAGAAATCCGGGGCGATTAAGCCACGATTTGATGGGCGAACTTGCATTTCAAACCTCGCCAGATAGCATCCGCGCACTGTGATTTTCCCCCTGCGGTCGCATCTTCGCACGACCGGCCCGCTGCTCATCGCCGCTGGGTTGTTAGTCTCCTGCGACACTCCGCAAAAGCACGCACTGCGGGAGCTTTCCAAGGCCGGAATCGAGCCGTCTGGGTATGCGTTGCTGCAAGCTGCCGCCGCTCAGAATTCCAAGCACGTCGGCTGGCTGCTAGATGTCGGGGTTTACACCGAGCAACGCGATGCCCTGGGCCGGACGCCGGTGCGCATCGCCATCGATAACAGCGACCTCGCTTCCACTTTTAAACTGCTAGATGCCAAGGCCGACGTGAATGCCACGACGGCGGATCACATCAGCGTCCTCGGGGTGGCCGTGGCCCATGGGGAAACGGCGATTGCGAACAAACTACTAACTGCCGGCGCCCGCTCGGATGGCATGGTGCCGGACGGGGAAAAAATCCTGCCGTGGGCGATCCGCCACGGACGGCTGACTTTCGTGCGCGCGATGTTGAAATCCGGTGCCGACCCTCACCTCAAGGATCGCTCGGGAAATCCGCTGTTATTGGTGGCGATGGAGTCCGGCCAACGCGACCTCGTGGATACGCTGATCCAGCTCGGCGCGGACCCGGGTGCCACCAATGCCGCCGGAGAAACGACGATTCAAATCGCCTTCCGCCGCGGTTGGCTTGATGCCGTGCCCATGCTCGCCGCCGCGGGGGCCGATCCTAACGCCCCCGGAGTGGACGGCTTGACGCTGCTAGATCGCGCGGTCACCGCTGGCCGGCTTGAGCAAATTTCCCTGCTCTTGAAGATCGGCGCTGATCCTAACTGCTACCCCGCTGCGTCCGCCAGCGCGTCTCCGCTGGGACGCATTTTCCAAAGTGGCAATTTACCGCTGTTCCAAATATTTCTCGATCACGGTGCGAAGCCTGTGGGTGGAAACTGGGACGCGTGGCTGTGGCAGGCATTTGAAAGGCGTGATCACGAGGCCGCCCGCCTGCTTCTGAGCCATGGCGCGAATGCTGCCACTCGCGGTCCGCACGGACAACTATTGGTCGAGATCGCAGCGCATCGGCGGGAGGGCTCGTTCGTGAAAATGCTAACCGATTATGGCAGTCCGGTCGGCGGCGCACTCTACCAATCCAGTGCACGGGGCGATTTGGACATGGTCAGCCTGCTAATTTCCTGCGGCCAGCCGGTCAATGTCACCCGCATCCCGTCGCTGGACACACCGCTCGGCGCGGCGATCCGCGCCAAGCAGGATCGGGTCGCGTCCCTGCTTATTCAAAATGGCGCGGACGTGAACTTGCGGCTGCCGGAGGGCCAAGCCCCACTTCACCTTGCCATCGCCACCGGCTGCCATCGCACCGTCAAGGATTTGCTCGATGCCGGAGCTGACCCTAACACCCCGTTCGATCTGCCG
>JAYTEI010000393.1:0-12054 GCA_043735445.1 Akkermansiaceae bacterium
CTAGGTTTCCACGATCTCTAAAAACGCGATTCGCGTGACGCGCCGGTTGCCATTTTTCAGGAAAGCTGGTAAGCGTCTTTTCAATGGGTCGAAGCATGCCGCAACTTGAATTCCGCTGGACCTCGTGGTTCAGCGTTTTGAAGGCTCCGGCGACTCCGCCAGCCAAGCCGGTGCGAGAGGATAGCGGGCTCACGGCGTGGTGCGCCGAGTCAGCGAAAGCCCTTTCCCTCAACGAACTGGCGCGCAAGGTGCGGGTCTCTTGGAACCCGCGGATGCAAACCACCGCCGGCCGCGCGTGGTGGCCGGACCGCTCGATCGAGCTCAATCCCAAGCTCAATGATTGCGAGCCGGAAGAACTCTGGCGCACCCTCAAGCATGAGCTCGCACACCTCGTCGCCTACGAGCGTTGTGGCCGCCGCCGCATCGACCCGCATGGCCGGGAGTGGCAAACGGCCTGTGTCGATTTGGGAATCCCCGGCGAGCAGCCCTATCACACGCTGCCTTTCAAGCGCCGCAAACTGAAACGCAACCACGCCTACGTCTGCTCGAATTGTTTCGCCGTCATCCACCGGGTGCGGCCCATCAAGCGTGCGGTCGCCTGCTACGAATGCTGCCGGAAGTTCAACGCCGGCGCCTATCACGACCGCTACCGCCTGATCAAAAACAAGCCGTGAAGTTTCTCAATCGCGATCTGCGACAAACAGCGTGTGGGTGAAGCGCTTGGCCTTGGGATAGGCCTTGGCCGAAATGCATTCGACGTGCTTGAACGCGCTTTCCAGCGAGCGGGCGAACGACTTGTCCGGGTGCGCGGACCAGAAAATCACCCGGCCTTCCGGTTGCAGCGCGTTCTTGATCCGGTGGATCCCGGGCGGTGCGTAAAGCCGTTCGTTGCCTTTCTGGACGAACGGGTCCGGGCCGTTGTCCACGTCTAGCAGGATCGCGTCGTAGCGGTCCGCGCCACAGCGGTCGATCAACTCGAAAACATCGCGGACATGGATTTTAACGCGCGGGTCGTCCAGCAGCTTGCCATTCACCTCGGCTAGAAACTCGCGGTTCCAGGCGACCACCTCGGGCAACAGCTCCGCGACATCGACGATGGCGGCAGGCCCAGTTAGAGCGAGCACCCGCTTGAGCGTGAAGCCGAAGCCGAGTCCGCCGATGAGGATGCGCGGCTTCGGCGGCAAGTGGGCGCACGAGAGTTCCGCCATTTGCTCCTCGGACGAGGAGGCGGTGGTGCTCATCAATTGCAGGCCCGCGACCTTGAGGAAATAATGCCCATCGTGCTCGTGCAGCGTGAGCCGCGCTCCGTCGGGGGTGGTGCAAGTCGCGAGGGTGCGGGTGATTTTCATGGGGCGGGAAGCGGTGCGAGTCTCCACGGGAAATTTCACTGGAGCAAACCATTCGCGCTGCCATCGTTGCGAAAGTGAAAGCGATCCTTCGATGCCTGCTGGCAGCCGCGTGCCTGAACCTGCCGCTGATGGCTGCGGTCACGCTCAACCAGCTCGAAAATTTCTCCGGCATTCATGAATGGTCCAGCGGCGATCCAAACCCAAATCCGCCGGTGATCGTTGCGGGTTCCGGTCCGCTCGGCACGGGCGACAATTCGCTGCGCGTCACCTCTAACGGCGGCAACAGCGCGGGCAGCAGGCTCATCGTTTTTAATGAAACCTTGTGGACTGGCGACTACACCGCAGCGGGCATTTTTTCGCTTGGCGCTGATCTGCGAAACAACGGCACCACCACACTCTCAATGCGGCTGGCCTTCAACGGACCGGGCGGTTGGTTCGTCACCACGGCAGCTCCGGTCACCGCGTTTTCCGGCTGGACGAGCCAGGTGTTTGACATCCGCCCCGCCGCGCTCGTGGCTGCGGGCGGCAGTGACCCGGCGGCGACCCTCGCGGCTGTTAGCGAGCTGCGGATCCTCCATTCCGCAGCCGTCGATTACCGTGGAGCCAAGGTTTCGAGTTCGTTCCTCGTTGATAACGTCCGCGCCATTCCCGAACCATCGGCCGTCATGGTGCTCTGCTTGGCGAGCGGCCTTTTGAGTTTTCGGAAACGTTGAATTGAAAGTTTTTCAAAAGGGTCCAGTTTGCCCGCTTCCATGTCCCGCCTCGTTATTCAATTCCTTGGAGCGGTCCTATTGCCGGGGTTCGCGACCGCCGCGCAGTTCCTGCCCGTGTGGCAACTCGGCACCGATGACGGGAATTCTACTCCGTTCTCCCAGGAAAGCTTCTTTGCCAACCCCGCTCCAGGCTCGCCGTCGCTGAAGGATGACGACTACTACTTTGCGGGAATCTATCCGGCACCAGTCGGAGCGCTTGCTGCAAATGAAGACATCACATTCTTCGAGCGCTCCGTCACCGACGGCGACCCGCGGGACCGCCTCCATTTCCCGCTCACCGCCGCGCAGGCTTCCGCCACCTCGCGGTTGCGGGTCACCGTTGATCTAATCGGCGGCGGGGCATGGATCAACGGCTCGCTTCCCGGCTTTTCCAAACACGACGTCGTGGTAACCTTCAACGGCAAGCCGGTCGGCAGCCGCAGCGGCATCACCGCTAACACCACCTTGGTCTTCACCGTTTCCGCCGCATCCGTATCCGCCGTCGCGGGTGCTAACACCTTGCAAGTCGAGCGCACCGGTGGCGCGAGCGGGGGCTACATCAGCTTTGATTACCTCAAGCTGGAGGCTGACCCCGATGCCCTTACGGATGCCGATGGAGACGGCATGCCCCTGTGGTTTGAGGAAATCTACGGGTTGAGCGATTCCGCTGCCGCGGACGCCTTGCTGGATCGCGATGGTGATGGACGCAACAACCTCGCCGAGTTCCTGGCTGGCACCAACCCCACCGATCTGGACAGCGACAACGACGGGCTAACGGATCTGCAGGAAGCTGCGCTCGGCACGAATCCGCTGCTAGCAGACACCGATGGCGACGGGCTGGCGGATGGCCGGGAAACGACCAGCAGCCCTTTGCTGGCCGATACGGACGGCGACACCTATCCAGACAACATCGAACTCGAGCAGGCCAGCAATCCCGCAAATCCGGCGTCGGTGCCCTTCAATTTTCCTGGCGCGATCGGCCTTCAGTTCATTTGTGAGGCGCAGGTCGCCGCGACTCTCGGCGCGGGCGAACCGGCCGGGTATTTCCGCCTGCCGCGGTGGAATGCCTCGGATCCGCTGCCTGGATGGGTTGCCGATGGCACGGTTCTATCTGCATCCAAGTCGGCCTTGAAAAACCACCGCGGCCAAGTCACCTCAGCGGCAGCAAGTTGGTCGTATCATTATTCGAGCGAGGGTTTTCATAAGGGGCCGGGTGACGAACGCCTGCTAAACGGCATGATCTTCGCCCAGCGCACCCCCGCCACCAATACTCCCGCCACCATCGTTCTAACTGGAATTCCTTACCCCAGTTACGACCTCATCGTGTATGTCGGGCAGGTTTATCCCAACGCCCGCGGGGTGCTCCGCCGTGGCAGCGATCCAGCCACCGACCGCTATTTCGTGGCGTCTTCGAGCCCGCCGTTCCTCGGGTGGAAGGAAGCTAAAGCGACCACTCTGGCTGCGATTTTGCCCGCCAACTTCGTGCGTTACCGCCAGCTAACCGGAACTTCCCAATCCGTCACTCTTAACTCCTACGACAACGATACCGTTTCGATCCACGGCATCCAGATCATCAACAGCGCGACGGACTCTGATGGAGATGGCATGTCTGACTCACTCGAAATCGAGAATCATTTCAATCCCGCCGTGCCAGACGCCACCGCCGATGCGGATGCCGACGGCATGAGCAACGCCGCGGAAATCGCCGCCGGCACTGATCCCCACCAGCCGGACAGCGACCTTGACGGCATCCTCGACGGTGCCGAAGCCGCCCGCGGCACCTCGCCACTCGATGCGGACAGCGACAACGACGGCCTAACCGATGGCGACGAGGTCAACGCGTCGCCTTTCCCCTCGTCGCCCACCTTGGCCGATAGCGACAACGACGGCTTCACCGACCCGGTCGAGCGCACCTATGGCTCCAATCCGCTCTCCGCCGCCAGCACGCCGCCGCCCGTGCCCATCTGGACCGCCGCCACCCGCACCTGGCGTTGGCGGATCGACAATCTGCGGGTGCTTTGGAATCATGAGCAGTCGATGTTAGGGGCGATCAATTCTGACGAGACGATGCTGTGGGAAGCCGTGGCTGACATCAACCAGAGTGGCTGGAGTCGCCAAATCGGGATGGGCATGCGTTATGTCAAAGGCAAGCTGGTGCATCGTTTCCGCGGCATCGAAGGGGTGTTCCATCGTAGCGGACTTCCTAACGACGGCTTCTGGGACAGTGATTGGAGCGCCTCACCCACCGACCGCACCCGCGCCTTCGGCTTCAGCGGCTATGGTCCGGCGGATGATTCTCTGCCGCTGCGCATGGAATTCACTGCGGTCCAACCGAATCCGGCGGTGAATTTGTGGACGCTCAATTTCCTAATCGCCGATCTAACGAACCCGGCTGCTCCGGTCACGCTCGCCTCGTACTCGGACCCTTCCGCCGTCGCCACCGATCCCTCGTTGATCTCCGGGACCACGGTTTGGACAAATCAGAGCGGAGTCGTTGGGCAAATGACTTTTTGGAAAGAAGTCGGCGTCCTTGCCCTCATCACGCCGAACCCGCTCGGCCCTGTGGACACGGACAGCGACGGCATGACCGACGCGTGGGAAACCGCGAATTTATTCAACCCGACGAACCCGGCGGATGCTGTGTTAGACGCCGACTCGGACGGGCTGTCCAACCTCAAGGAATTTCTAGCGGGGACCAACCCGCGCGTTGCCGACAGCGACGGCGACGGTGCGTCGGATGGCGCGGAAATCCTCCGCAGTTTCAACCCTCTATCTGCCGCGAGCGTTCCGACGTGGTTTAACTTCACTGGCAAAATCGACGATCTCGACGGCGACGGCCTGTCCGACTCCTGGGTCCTGTGGAGCGGCGGAAGGAGCCGGTTGCCGGCTGCTGACGACGATGGCGACGGCGTGAGCAACCTCGATGAAAGCAAAGCCGGCACCGATCCCGACAATGCCAACTCGCACCTCGATCTCACGGCCTGGCGGTCCGCTAACAACTTCGTGCTCTCCTGGACCAATCTCCCGGACAAGGCACAACATATCGAAACCAGCGGCGCGCTCAATGCCTGGCAAACCGCGACCGGCCTTCCCGCTTCATCCATCATTGGCGGGCGCAGGCAACTCACGATCCCCTCGGTGTTTCCTCCGGCCAACGGGAAATTTTTCTATCGAACCGGGGTCAAGCCTCTGGATACCGACGGCGACGGAGTCGAGGACTGGACGGAAAACCAAGTGCTCGGCTCTTCGCCTATCAGCGCCGGATCACTCGGACAATCGCTGGTGAAATCCAACGGCCAAACCCTCGGCGGGGATGCCGTGGCGCTGTTGGACCGTCTTCAGGGATCGTCTTCTAACGGCGGCACAAGTGGCAGCACCGCGCCGGGCAAGCCATCGCCTGT
Source organism: Akkermansiaceae bacterium (assembly GCA_043735445.1). Taxonomy (GTDB): domain Bacteria; phylum Verrucomicrobiota; class Verrucomicrobiia; order Verrucomicrobiales; family Akkermansiaceae; genus Luteolibacter. The sequence continues at coordinate 5,503 of JAYTEI010000393.1, forward strand.
GAATGCCTCGCGGTTCCTGATGCAGGCCACGTTCGGGCCCACCTTGAAGGCCATCCAGGAAGTTAGAAACCTCGGCTACTCGGCATGGATCGACTCGCAAATCAATCTTCCGTCGTCGCTGCTCCAGCCATACATCCGGGAAATCAAAGCGGACGGCGCGGGGCCGCGCAGTGACCGAACTTACAATTTCAACGAGCAGGACAAATACGTCTTTGGCAACAACGTCACCACGCCCTTCGCCCGCAATGCAATCGCCGGGGACGACCAGCTCCGCCAACGCGTCGCCTTCGCCCTCTCCCAAATTCTAGTCGTCTCCCGCCGGGACGCGAACCTCGAGGAAAAGCCCGAGGCAATGACGAATTACTACGACACCCTCGTCCGCCACGCGCTCGGAAACTTCGGCGATCTTCTTCGCGAGGTCACCTTCCATCCGGCGATGGGCTGGTATCTCAGCCATGCCGGAAACCAGAAGGCCGACCCGTCGATCCCGCGCTATCCGGATGAGAATTACGCGCGGGAAATCATGCAGCTCTTCACCATCGGCCTGTGGGAACTCAATCCCGACGGCAGCCGCAAGCTTACCTCTAACGGTGAGCCCATCCCCACCTATGATAACGGCGACATCACCGAACTCGCCCGTGTCTTCACCGGCCTCTACTTCGCCTCGCCCTACGGCTGGGGTGGCGGCGGTTGGGCGGACGAGCATTTCACGCTGCCGATGGTGATGTATCCGGAACGCCACGATTTCGAGGCGAAACAACTGCCACACGGCGTGGTGATCCCGGCCCGCGATGCCTCTGAAACCAATGGCAACCAGGACGTGCGAGACGCCGTCGAAGCGCTGTTCCGACATTCCAACACCCCGCCATTCGTCTGCCGCCAGCTCATCCAGTTCCTCGTCACCGACAATCCGTCGCCTCAATACATCAAACGGGTACAGGATATTTTCGTGAACGACGGCACGGGTGTCCGAGGGAATTTGGCGGCCGTGGTGAAATCGATTCTGCTCGATCCCGAGGCACGCAACCAGCCGCTGTCGCCATCGTTCGGCAAGGTCCGCGAGCCGGTGATCCGCACGATGCATCTCGGCCGGCTGCTCCATCTCGCCGAGGCGCACCCGAAATTCGTGTGGTGGAACTGGACCGAAAACTTCTATGGCTACAGCATCCAGGAGCCGATGAACTCGCCGAGTGTTTTCAATTTCTACACGCCCGTCTATCAGGCCCCGGGTGAAATCCGCAACACCGGTCTGGTCAGCCCGGGCTTCCAAATCATCAATACCTACTCCGCAGTGTCGTTCCCGAATCTGCTGTGGGACTATCTGCATGACGGCTTCAAATCCGGGTGGACTTGGGAACTGCCGCTGGACTTCAGCGACACGCTCTTGTTAGCAGAAAGCCCCGCCGCGCTGGTCGATCACATCGATCTGCTAATCTGTGCGGGCAACCTAACCGCCCGCACCCGTGGCATCATGCTCGGCGCACTCGCCGATCCGGCACTCAGTCAGCACGACCGCGTCGCGCTCGCCATCTGGACCGCGATGACCAGCCCGGAGGGGGTGGTGCAGAGGTGATCATGTTAAAAGTTATTTGTTAAATGTTATATGTGAATCGCAGCTCTCTTCCCTTTTAACTAATAACCTATAACCCATAACTCCACATGCGCTCCCGCCGCCAATTCCTCGGAGAAACCAGTTGCGCCGCCATCGGCTCGGCTTCGATCGTCTCGACCTTGTTAAATCTAACGTTGGCCAACCACGCCGCCGCCCAGGGCGGCTTGCCCGGCCAGCGCAAGGCGCTCGTCTGCCTGTTTCTATCTGGTGGCTGCGATACGTTCAACCTGCTCGTCCCCCGCGACTCGACGCGCTACGCCGAGTATGCCGCCGCCCGCTCGGGACTGGCGCTGCCGCAGGCCGACTTGAAGCCGCTCAACGGCACTGACTTCGGCCTGCACCCCGCCTGCACCCGCCTGGCAGAAATGTTCAACGGCATGGGCGGCGACACCACCAAGAAGCGTGTTTCCCTGCTCGCGAACATCGGCACATTGATCGAGCCGATTGCTAACAAGCAGGCGTATCTCAATGGCAACGTCGCGATTCCGAAAGCGTTGTTTTCCCACCGCGACCAGATCGAACAATGGCAGACCTCGGTGCCGCAGGGGATGTCCGTTCTATCAGGTTGGGGCGGCCGTGCGGCGGACGTCATTCACTCGAAGCTCAATACCGAGCAGACAGGGAGCTATTACATGCCGATGAATTTCTCGCTCTCGGGAAATGCCGCGTTCCAGATCGGCCAGAGCCAAGGCCAGTTCGTCATCACCAGCGGCGGCGCACTTTCTTTCACCGGCAGCGGTGGAACCTCCGCAGTCAGCCAAGCCAAGAACCAGATCCTGCGCTCGACGGTCGCCAGCCCGATAGAAGAACACTATCAGAATTTATTCCAACGCACCCACGGTCGGATCACTTCGAACAGCATCGAGCGCGGGACCGAGTTTCAAACGAGTTTCGACAACCCTGGATCGGTCAATGGCTTGAATCTCAACACAGTTCTAGCAGGAGCCGGGTTTCCGAATCATTGGCTGTCCGATCAGTTCAAGGCGGCTCTCAAGACTATCGCCATCCGCGAGGCACTAAAGCTGCGGCGGCAGACGATCTTCATCGAATTCGGCGGCTGGGACCACCACACCGAGCTGCTCGTCAACCAGCGCAACATGCTCCTCACGCTCGACGCCGTGCTCTACGCATTTCAAAAATCCCTCGAAACGCTCGGCCTCGCGCAAGACGTGGTGACCTTCACCTGCTCGGATTTCGGCCGCACCTTGCGTTCCAACGGCCAAGGCACCGACCACGCCTGGGGCGGCAATCAGTTGGTCATGGGCGCTCCCGTCGCCGGCGGCCAGATCCGCGGCGCCTTCCCATCGCTCGTCATCGACGGAGCCAACGACATCGGCCGTGGTGGCCGGATGCTGCCGCAGCTCTCCGCCGACGAGTATTTCTGCGAACTGCTGCGCTGGTTCGGCGTGACTGCGGGCGACATGGACATGGTCCTGCCGAACATCCGCCGCTTTTACGATCCGGCCAGTGCCGCAAATCCGGTCGGGTTTCTTGCCTGAGATTTCCATGCGCCGCCTGTTTGCCATCGCCGGGTTGATTCTGGTCTTCGTCATGGTCGGGATGCTGGCCTGGGTTTCGAACCAGCTCGATGGCGTGAAACGGTCGCAGTTGGCGCAGAGCCAAATTCGATCAAACCCACGCCAAACGGCGACGGCTAGCGAAGGATTACTAACAGGCTACGGCGATCCTGCGACGCCGCCGATTGAGGATTTGCGGAAAATCCAGCACGTCGCGGTGGGTTACTTTTCGCTGATCAAGGACGCCAGCCATTTTCCCATCGGCGGCAACGAGGATTTCTCGGCGGCGCTGCGAGGTGAAAATCCGAATCGTCAGATTTTCATCCGGGCGGACCACCCGGTGTTCTCCCGCGACGGTCTTCTGCTAGACCGCTGGGGCAGTCCGCTGATCGTCCACCCTCAAGCGTGGAGGGAGCTTGAACTCAGATCTGCGGGTCCAGATCGCATTCCATATAACGGCGACGACCTCATCCTCTCGCCCACCGGAACCTCCACGCCGGTGAGGTAACTCATTCAGTTTGACACAAACTGGCGGATGCATGATGAGGCTTGCGCGGTCGCTTCCGGCCAGCCAAACTTTTCCACTAATTATGAGCGAACGACGCGTCGTCATCACCGGCATTGGCTGTATCACCCCACTTGGCAAAGATTTGGACACCACTTGGGAAGGTCTCAAGGCGGGCCGCAGTGGCATTGGGACCATCACCCATTTCGATCCTTCGCCGTTCGACTGTAAAATCGGCGGCGAGGTCAAAAATTTCAGCGCAGACGATTATTTCAACGTCCCCAAAGACGCGCGGCGCTCGGACCGCTATGTGCAGCTTGCGGTGGCTGCCTCGAAGATGGCCATGGAGGATTGCGGAATCGATGTTTCCACCATGGATTCGCGACGCTTCGGGGTGATGGTCGGCAGCGGCATCGGCGGTCTCGCGACCCTCGAGCGCGAGCACTCGACCTACATGACCAAGGGGCCCAAACGGGTTTCCCCGTTCACGATCCCGATGATGATTTCTAACATCGCGAGCGGCATCATTTCCATGGAGTTCGGCCTCCACGGCCCGAACATGGTCATCGTCACCGCCTGTGCGACATCTAACCACAACATCGGTGAAGCTTGGCGCATCATCAAATTCGGCGATGCCGACGCCATCCTCTGCGGCGGTGCGGAAGCCGCGATTCTGCCGATGGGCCTCGCCGGATTCAGCAGCATGAAAGCGCTCAGCACTCGCAACGATCAGCCCGAGCGCGCCTCGCGGCCGTTCGATAGAAACCGCGACGGCTTCGTGATGGGTGAGGGGGCAGGCGTGGTCGTCATCGAGGAACTCGAGCACGCCCTCAAGCGCGGCGCGAAAATTTACGCCGAACTCATCGGCTACGGTGTCAGCGCGGATGCCTATCACCTCAGCGCGCCGTCGCCCGATGGTAGCGGCCCGGCCTACGCCATTGGCATGGCGCTCAAGCACGGCAAGAAAAACCCCGAGGACGTGGATTATCTCAACGCCCACGCCACCTCCACCGGTCTCGGTGATGTTGCGGAAACGAAGGCCATCAAGCTCGCCTTCGGCGACTACGCGACGAATGGCTTGATGGTCAGTTCCACCAAGTCGATGACCGGTCACATGCTCGGAGCGGCTGGGGGTGTGGAGCTCATTGCGAGCGTCATGGCGATCAAGGATGGCGTCATCCCGCCGACGATCAACGTGGAAGACCAAGACCCCGAGTGCGATCTGGACGTGGTCCCTAACACTGCCCGCGAGCTACCCGTCAAGGTCGCCCTCAGCAACAGCTTCGGCTTCGGGGGGCACAATGCATCGGTGCTTGTTAGCAAGTTCGAGTGAGTCCGCCCATGGAAAATCCGGTGCATCGGCAGGCGGGCGAAATCGCGTTCGGCGAGACGGATGCCAGCGGCTGGATGCATTTTCCGAACGTTTTTAAATACGTGGAAGCGGCAGAGCACGCGTTCCTGCGCGCACGGGGCGTTTTGGTGTTTGATCGCGAGCAAGGCGGTTGGCCGCGGGTGAAAGTGGGCTGCGACTACAAGCGTCCGTTCCGTTGTGGAGACCGGTATGAAGTGTTGTTAGCAATTTCCAAGATCGGAGCTTCGTCCGTGAGCTGGGATTTTGAAGTGCTCAACGCCGCTGGTGAAATCGCCGCGTTTGGCAACATGACCAATGTGCGGGTGGATCACGAGGGCCGCCCGAAGTTGATTAGCGAATTGGAACGCGCCGCCCTCATTTGATATGGAGTCTGTTCCCGAAATCTCCGGTCGCATCATCCTGGTCCCGACGCCCATCGGAAATCTATCTGATATCACACTGCGGGCCCTTGAAATCCTACGCGCCGCCGACCGCATCGCCTGCGAGGACACCCGCCACTCCGGCCAGTTGTTAGCCCATCACGGCATCTCCGGCAAGCCGCTCGTTTCGCTCCACGAGCACAACGAAGCCCGCCGCGCGCCGGACCTCATCGCCGCCGCGAGGGCGGGGGAGACCATCGCCGTCATCAGCGACGCAGGGATGCCCGGCATCTCGGATCCCGGCTACCGGCTGGTGCAAGCCTGCATCGAGTCCGGCACGCCGCTTGAAGTGCTGCCCGGCCCATCCGCCGTCATCACCGCGCTGATCGGCTCGGGGTTTCCGTGCCACGCCTTCCGCTTCGGTGGCTTTCTCTCGGTGAAATCCGGCAAACGCCGCAGTGCTCTAACTGCCGCACTGGAGTCCGGGGAAACTGGGATTTTCTTCGAGTCGCCGCACCGGATTATTTCCACGTTAGAGATTCTAGCAGAGGTTAATCCGCTAGCCCGCACCTGCGTCGCGCGCGAACTAACGAAAAAGTTCGAGACCTATCACCGTGGCACCGCCGCCGAGGTGCTAGCGCATTTCCAGAGTCACGCGCCGAAGGGCGAGATCGTGCTGCTCGTGCATTCTGAAAAATAGTAGTCCAGGACTTCAGTCCGTTCTTTTCGATGCAAGAGCCGGACTGAAGTCCTGGACTACGTTTTTAATACCTCCTCGGCGGTAATTCCCGCGCGGTTTCCCAGCCCCAGAACATACCCATCCGTCAGTCCCGCCTTGCCGGGATTCCCCGCGATGTAGCGTCGGTAGTGATCAAGCTGGGCCTCGCTGCGCACGATGTGATCGAATGTTTCCGCCTGCCAGAAAGTGCCGGAGCGTCCGAGGGTCTGGTTGATCATCCGCGCGCTGGCTCCCTTCCAGCGTTGGAGTATGGATCCCAAGGTGTGCTTTTCCAGTGGCTCTAGTAGAGCGTGAATGTGGTTGGGCATGATCACCCACGCGTCGAGCTGATAACTTGTGGCGTGGCCTGCCTTGAGTTGAGCGGCAAGTATTTCAGCGATCGACGGGTGGGCGAGCAGGCATTCGCCATGACCTGCGTCCAACAGTTCGTGAAACCGCGCGGTGAACT
>JAYTEI010000394.1:0-12051 GCA_043735445.1 Akkermansiaceae bacterium
CCAGCGCTCCCGGTGATGCACGATCTGAACGAGCGTGCGGCCGACCTGGCGACCGGCTCCGAGGTAGTGTTCGTCGTTGAGGAGGGTGGCGATGCGCTGCATTTCAGCGGGCAGGGCGGGTCGGATTTCAAGTTCGCCAAGAACCACAGTGGCGGGTCCGGTGCCGCGCCACGGTGCCAGCGGATTGTCGTCGAGGATGGCTTTCATGTGAGCCAACCAGAGATGAAACAGGGCGATTTATTTAGGATTTTCTCAGGAACCAAGGTTCAACAGGGAATATTGTTCTGAAAAGATAAAGCCGTGGTCATTCTCCGGGGGCGGTAGTATCAGAGCGAAACAAAATGAAATGTGGTTAATCGAAACCAGAAGGACGGGATGATTTGTGAGAGCTAGAAATGTTATAGTGCGGGAACCCTAGTGAACATCGCCATGGGCCATCACATGATACACCGCACCCGCATACTGAAATCTCGGCTGCCTTGCCATGGTCCGTGACTCCTTCTCGAAATCATCCGAGTCAATCTTAAAACTTTAATAATCTAGGACTGACCCCTTTTATGTCGAATTTGATACAGATTACGTCGTTGGCGGGCAATGACGCCCTCAGAACTCAAAGTGCTCTTTCGCAATCACTCACGGCCTTTTCCATCGCTCGTTTGTTCCCCGATTGCCTAGCTCGCCACACTTCGCGCAGTTGACTGACGTTTAGGTAGGGAATCTTCTTCTTGTCGAAGCCCTTTTCCACAAGGATTTTTGCCCCGGCTTCAGCTTGGCGAAGGATGGCAACTTGCTCGGAAACGTGTGATGATGATTCCGGATCTCGATGGGTGTAGTAAAAATTTCGGGGTGCGCTGTTTGGGAGAAGGGACGGGTCGAGGCCGCGTGTTTCGAGTAATTGTGCGCCTTTCTTCCAATCACCTGAATCGTCACAACCGTTTAGCATCAATACTCCAATGCCAAGGGCGCACGCTGCCCATACAACTCTTTGAAATACCTTTCTCATGGTGTTGCGAGAATGTCCCCTATTTCCTCCGCGTCAATCTCTAGCAACTTTGGAATCGTCATTTTTCGTCGCCGCCTCCACCGCTGCCAGCCCCGCCGCTGATAGCAAACCAGATTTCTGCCATCGCCGTACAGGGTCTAGTTCCCGCTGTCCGATCTTGGCGGACTTGGCAAGGTTCGCCTTCGCCGGGATTGCTTCCAGATTGTAGAACCTCGCCGCCAGCTCAGGCACGACGGCACGGGGCAAGACGGCACGGGGCAAGACGGCACGGGGCAAGGCGTGATCGAGGGCAATCCCTTCCCTGGTGTGCGGCCCTTTGGTGATCGTCGGGCGATTCGCCCGATCCATTGCACTGTAAAATGGCGCGTGTTCACGGTGTGGCCATCGACCCCAAGTCCTTCGATCTTTACATAGGCGATACCGAGAATCACACGATTCGCGTCATCCGCTGAAGACGGCTACCGACCGAGAGTGGAAATTTTGTTGCGCAGAAATCCGGGCGTTTTGAGGATTGCCGGGTAATTAAGATTTGCGTAGTTTTCCGCAGAGAGGTGTTGGAATTGGTTTTCTAACGCCCGGTGATGTCTTTTCACTCACTCGCGCGTGCTTAAATCCTTGAAAATCCTGATCGCCTGTGGCGGCACCGGCGGCCATTTGTTTCCCGGCATCGCCGTGGGAGAAGCCCTGCGCGAACGAGGCCACGAGGTGATGTTGCTCATTTCCGAGAAGAAGGTGGATTCCGAGGCTTCGGCGAAATACACGCACTTGCAGTTCAAGACGCTGCCCGCCGTGGCGAAGCCGCCGACGCTATCGCTGCGGATGCTGCCGTTTTTGTGGAAATTGTGGGGTTCGATCACTCAGTGTAGGGCGATCATCCGGGAGTTCGAGGCGGACGCGGTGTTAGGCATGGGCGGCTTCACATCACTGCCGCCGGTGTATGCCGGGCACAAGCTCGGGCTGAAAACATTTATCCACGATTCTAACGCCCGCCCCGGTCGTGCGAACGTGCTGACCAGCCGCTTTTGCACCCGCGTTTTCCTCGGGCTGGATGCGGCGAAGGTGTTTTTCCCCAAACGTGAAACGATCACGACTGGCACGCCGGTGCGCCCGGAGATCACGCATTTGCCGAGCCGCGAGGCTGCGGCGGAGTTGTTAGGACTCGATGCTGGGCGACCGACCATCGTGGTGACTGGCGGCAGCCAAGGGGCGCGGCGCTTGAATGAACTGAGCGCCCAAGCTGCGGCGAGTTTGCCACCGGAAATGCAGGTGCTGCACATCGCTGGTGCTCTGGATTTCCAGCGGGTTTCAGAAATCACGGCGGGCCGGGCTGGCTACAAAGTGCTGGGTTTTTGCGATCAAATGCCAGCCGCGTATGCCATCGCGGATCTGGTGATCGCGCGGTCTGGAGCGTCGAGCCTGACGGAAATCGCCAGTTCTGGCCACCCGTCGATCCTCGTGCCCTATCCGTATGCGGCGGACGATCACCAGACGCGCAATGCCGCAGTTTTCGCAAATGCGGGCGCGGCCACGCTGGTCCAGGAGCGCGATCTGGATGCGGAAAAACTCGCCTCATTGGCCACTTCGATCCTGCAAGACTTGCCAACCTACAAACGCATGGCAAAAGCGGCCCGCGCACTCGCCGTCCCCGACGCTGCGGACCGGGTGTGCGCCGCCATCGAAGCCACTCTCACGCCCTCATGACCGACCTCAGCCAACGCCTAACTGACCGGAGCAAGCCGCTCCACATCCATCTCATCGGCGTGGCCGGCTCCGGCATGAGCGGGCTGGCGTTGTTGTTGTTAGGCATGGGCCACAAGGTCAGCGGCTCGGACAAGGTGACCACCGCAGAGACCGAGCGGATGCAGGGCGTGGGGCTAATCTTCTCCTCGCCACCCTCCGCCGCCGGCGTGAAGGGCGCGGACATCGTGGTTTATTCGTCAGCGATCAAATCGGACAATCCGGCTTACTCGGCCGCCAAAAAAGCGAAGACAGCCTTGTTCCGACGGGCCGAGTGCCTAGCTGCGATTCTCCACACGAAAAAAGGCATCGTCATTTCCGGAACCCACGGGAAAACGACCACTTCCGCGATGACCGCCCACGTCTTGCGCGAGGCCGGGCAAAAGCCAAGCCACTACGTCGGCGCGGAGATCCCGATCCTCGGCGCGAATGCGAAGTGGTCGGAAGACGGCGAATTCATGGTCGCGGAAGGCGATGAAAGCGACGGCACGCTCGCCCTCTATCGACCGGAGCATGCCGTGATTCTCAACATCGAGGCCGAGCACCTCGACTTCTATCGGGACATCGATCACATCAAGGAAGTCTTCACTCAGCTCGCCGAGCAGACTCGCGGAAAGCTGGTCTATTGCGCGGAAGATCCCGTCGCCAGTGAAGTCTGTGCCGGGCGTGAAAACGCAGTTTCCTATGGCTGGGAAGACGCCGACTATACCGCCACCGCCGTCCGCGATCTTAAAGGTTCTTCGGCATTCACCGTGAAGAAAAAGGGTGTGGTGTTAGGCGACGTGGAGCTGGGCATCCCGGGAAATCATAACATCCTCAACGCGCTCGCCGCCATCGCTCTGGCAGACAGTTGCGGCGCGGAGTTTCTGCTAGTCTCGCGGGCGCTCGCCACCTTCGCCGGTGCCAAGCGCCGCTTCGAAACGAAGTATCTATCTGCCGACTACCGCATCATCGACGACTACGGCCACCATCCGTCGGAACTCGCCGCCACGCTGCAAACCGCGCGCTCACTCAAGTCGAAGCGGCTGGTCGTGCTTTTCCAACCGCATCGCTACACTCGGACGAAGGCGCTGGCGGATGATTTCGGAAAAGTCCTGCAAGCGGCCGACCTGGTTTTCATCACCGACGTTTACGCCGCCTCGGAAAAGCCGCTCAAGGGCATCTCCGGCCAGACCCTCGTCGATGCGATGAAGCTCCACGGCGACATCCCGGCGACCTTCGTGCCCGATCTAGCAACCGCCCACCACGCCATCGGCCACGCGCTCCAGCCGGGAGATTTGCTGATCACGCTCGGCGCGGGCAATGTCCATGAAGCCGGCACCCGCCTCGCCGCGGATTTGAAGATCCTCGAGGAAATGCGCGGGCTGATGCCGCCCGGCGAGATCGACGGCAAACTCTACGAGCCGATGAGCCGCCACACGACTCTGTTAGTCGGCGGTCCGGCGCAGTATTGGGTCGAGCCGCACAGTTTTTACGGCTTCGCGTTTCTCGTCGATTACTGCCGCGAGCGCGGCATCCCGGTGCGTGTCGTCGGGCGTGGCTCGAACTTGTTAGTCCGCGACGGCGGCATCCGCGGCGCGGTCATCCGCCCGACCGGTGGCGTGTTTTCCGAGGTCACCGTCGGCGTCCGCAACGAGGTCACTGCGGGTGCGGGTGTGCGTTTGAAAAAACTTGCAAGCATCGCGGGCGGCAGTGGCATCGGTGGCTTCGAGTGGATGGAGGGCATCCCCGGCAACGTCGGCGGTGCGCTGCGCATGAACGCCGGCGCGATGGGCATTGAGACCTTCGATCAAGTCGTTAGAGTGACATTTCTCGATGAAGACGGAGTCATCCGGACTCGCGAGCGCGAGGAGATCGTCGCGCAATACCGCAACGTCGCGGAGCTGCGGCGGAACTTCGCATTGCAAGCTGTTTTCAAGGGCAAGGCAGACACCACGGAGAACATCAAGGAGCGCTGGGACGCCTCGCGCGAAAAGCGCAAGACCTCGCAGCCCATCGCTGCTTCCGCCGGTTGCACGTTTAAGAACCCCGAGTTCATTCCGGCCGGCCGGGTGATCGATTCGCTTGGCCTCAAAGGCACCACTTGCGGTCACGCCGCGGTCTCCGAAGCGCATGGAAATTTCGTGATCAACCAAGGCGGCGCGTCCGCCTTGGAAATTCTTACACTCATCGAGTTCATCCAGGAAAAAGTCCGCGACGAGCGCCAGGTCGAGCTGGAAACCGAGATCAAAATCCTCGGTGAAGATGAAGCATCGTTCTAACCATAAGCCCAATGTTAAGCACCAAGAAAATCGCCGTCTTGATGGGCGGCCCCGGCTCGGAGCGCGCGGTCTCGCTCGCCTCTGGGAAAGCCGTCCTCAAAGCGCTCCTCGAACTCGGCCTCGAGGCCGTGGCTGTCGATGTGACCAGCCCCAAACTCCAACTCCCGGCCGGCACAGATCTCGCCTTCAACGCGGTTCACGGCACCTTCGGCGAGGATGGCTGGTTGCAGGAAATTCTTGAAGGCATGGGAGTGCCCTACACCGGTGCCGGCGTCAAAAGCAGCCGTCTCGCGTTCGACAAGAACCTCGCCAAGGAGAAATTCCTCGCTGCGGGTGTGCCGACTCCGGGTTCGGAAATCATCGATCTTTCCGCCGGCTCCATGCTTCCGCTCCATGTCGGAGTTCCTCTGGTGATCAAGCCACCGCGTGAAGGTTCCAGCGTCGGCATCGAAATTGTCCGCTCCCATGAGGAGTTGGACTCCGCGATGCAACGGGCTGCCGCTGCCTATGGCGAAGTTCTAGTGGAGAGCTTCATCGAAGGAAGAGAGCTAACCGTGGGAATTCTCAACGATGTTCCTTTACCCATCGTCCACATTCTAGCACCTGCCGGAGTGTATGACATGGCCACCAAATATCCGTGGCTCAGCGGCGCGCAGGGCAGCGAATATGTGTGCCCGGCCGATCTCGATTTGGAGACCACCATGGCTGTCCATGCCGCCGCACTTGCTGCGCACCGCGCACTGGGCATCGAAATCTACTCGCGGGTGGATGTCCTGCTAGACTCGGCGAATCGTCCGTACGTGCTCGAGGCTAACACCATTCCCGGGATGACGGAAACCAGCTTGCTGCCTAAAGCCGCCGCCGCCGTCGGGATTTCCTTTCCTGAGTTGTGTAAAACCATAGCCGAGCTTTCCCTCAAACTCCGCTCCTAGCATGTCCAAGCCCCGCACCAGCAAGCCTAGCCGCCGCCCTCGCTCACAGGTGCTGGAGGTCCGCGTCATGTCGCCGCGCATCGCGTGGTTCAGCTTCCTAACATTTGCCGGCGGCTTGGCAAAAATCGCTTGCGTCCTCGCCGTGCTCACCGGCATCGGCTGGGGCGTCTGGCAGGGAATCCAGCGCGCGTTCTACAAAAACCCTGACTTCCGGCTGCAAGTCATCGACTTGAATCCGAACTCCGCCATCGACGAGGTGGGCCTCGCGGAAGCCACTGGCATCGATCTAACTGCCAGTTTGTTCGACATCGACGTGGATCAAGTGACGGCGAAATTGAAGGCCATGCCAGAAATCGCCGATGCCCGTGCGGAGCGGCATTTGCCCGGCAAGCTCGTCGTCCGCGTGACGCCGCGCACGCCGCGGGCTTGGATTTCCTGCCCACCCGCCGGTCTATCCGAAACGCGCCGCAGCGGGGCGATGCTAGTGGACCAAGTTGGCATTGCTTACCCCTGCCCGGAGTTGCAGTTAGAGTCGGCGGCGAACTTGCCGGTGATCCAACTCCCTCTTTCCGAAAGCCATCCGATCATCGCCGGGAAACCTGTCGGCCACCGCGAATTGGCGCATTGCTTTCGCTTGCTAGACGCCGCCGCCGCGAATGATCCAGAGGCTATCCACTGGATCGAGTCGGTGAAGCAAGTGAACGAATGGTCGTTGTTGTTAGTCACTCGCGAGGGCACATCGGCGACGTTTGGTCTCGGCGATCACGACCGCCAAATCCGCGGCCTCCGCGCGGCGATGGATCACTCGAGCCAGAAGGGCTATGCGATCGACACCATCAACCTTATTCCCAAGCACAACATCCCCATCACCCTGCGCAATGAAGCCGCCGCGCCCAAGGCGCAGCCGGTCACCGAGCCGAGCGCCGGTGAGGTCCGTGAAAATCGCCGCCGCCGCGATCTCAATACGCTTCTGAATCGCAATTGATCCTTTTCGAAATCCCACCCCATGGCACGTCGCACGAAAATTCACGTCGGACTCGAGATCGGTACCAGCAAAACCTGCATGGTCGTCGGCGAGGTGAAGGCGGACAGTGCCGTCAAAATCCTCGGCATCGGCGTCACCAAGACCGCCGGTGTTAGAAAGGGTGAGGTCTATGATTTCTCGCAGGCCCGCGCCTGTCTCAAGGACGCGCTGGCCAAGGCGGAAGACGCCAGCGACGTGGAAATCGGCAGCGTTTTCCTAGCAGTCACCGGCTCCCACATCCAAGGCGTCAACCACCGCGGCACTTACCGTTTGCCCGATGGCGAGCCGACTGTCACGCCAGAGCACGTCGAGGAAGCCCGCACCATCGCGCGGGAATCTCCCATCCCGCAGGACCACGTCTATCTACACCCGATCATCCGCAACTACTGGTTAGACGGCCTCGAACACTCGACCACCCCGGTCGGACTTTTCGGAAAAACCGTGGAGGCGGATTTCCACATCGTCCACGGCATCGGCACCCGCATCCAGAATAGTATCAAGCTGGTTAGAGAAATGCCGTTGGAGGTGGATGACATCGTTTTCTCACCCATCGCCACCGCGCAGATGGCGCTCGACCGCGAGCAGCGCGAGCGCGGCGCACTCGTCATCGACATCGGCGGCGGCACCACCGACTACGCCCTCTATCTGAATGGCGCGATCGCCGCATCCGGCTGCATCCCCGTCGGTGGCGACCATGTCACTAACGACATTCACCTCGTCACCGGCCTGCCATTTTCCAAGGCGGACCGCCTGAAAATCATGGAGGGAGACGCCTCGGCCGATCCCGCGAAGTCGATAGGCACCGCGAAGCTCACGGATGACCGCGGCTTCGCGGAAGTCGAGGTGGGCCGCAGCATTTTAAATGAAATCATCCGCCAGCGGTTAGAAGAAACGCTCAAGCTGGTGCGCGCCCGCTTGCCCGCCGGAGCGGTCGAAGCCATCGGTGCCGGCATCTTTCTAACTGGCGGCACCAGCCTGATGCGCGGCTTTGACACCCTCGCATTCGATGTCTTCGGGCGGGACATCTATCGCCCCGAGCCGCCGGAAATCAGCGGCGTGCAGGCGAGTTTCAAGGATCCTCACTACGCCACCGCCATCGGCCTGATCCGCTACGCCCAGATTCTCGAAACCGAGCGCGCCAAACCGCCCGGCATGTTTGGGAAAGTCGGCCGCATGTTCTGGCCATTTGGGAAGTAACAATTTCAAATCTTAAATCTCAAATTTCAAATCCCATTTCAACATGATCCCCTACTCTCGCGATCCCCAACAAATGATTCCCACGTCTGCCGTTAAAATCATCGGCCTCGGCGGCGCTGGGGCCAACATGCTGGAGCGAATCGCGCTCGATGGCATGGAAGGCGCTGAGTTGTTAGCGCTCAACACCGATGTCCGGACGCTCGCGGCTTGCCTCGCCCGCGAAAAGATCCAGCTCGGCGTGAATCTAACCAAGGGTCTCGGTGCCGGTGGTGATCCCGAGCTGGGCCACCAAGCGATCCTCGAATCCGAAGAACAAGTCCGCGCCTCGATCAAAGGTCGCCGCATCGTTTTCCTCTGCACCGGCCTCGGCGGCGGCACCGGCTCCGGCGCGGCACCCATCGTCACCCGGATCGCCCGCGAAGAGGGCGCGTTCGTGGTGGTTTTCGCGACGATGCCATTCGCCTTCGAAGGCAAGCGGCGGCGCGAACAAGCAGAGACCGCCCTCAATGAACTCGCCGTGCTATCCAACGCGTTGGTCACCTTCGACAACAACCGGATGGGCGAACTCGTCCTCGCTAAGCAAGGCATCCACGAGGCATTCGCCGCAGCCGACCACATGATTTGCGAGTCAATCAAGGCGGTCATCCGCTTGGTGATCCGGCCCGGTTTGATCAACGTCGGCCTCGACGATTTGATGAGTGCGCTGCGGACTAACCGCTCGCGTTGCCTCTTCGGCTCCGGCATCGCGGACGGCAAGGACCGTGCGTCCAAGGCATTGAAAAACGCACTCAACAGCCCGCTGCTAGATCAAGGCTCGCTGCTCAAGGACGCGCAGACCGTGCTCGTCCACCTTTCCGGCGGCGAGGATCTCACGTTGTTTGAGATCGAGCTGCTGATGCAGCGTTTGCAAAAATTTATCCCGGAGAAAGCCCACATTCTGTTTGGCGCAGCCATCGATCCCGCGATGGGCGAGTCGCTTTCGATCACCCTGATCAGTGCGCTGCCCGAGGATCACCTCGCCACCGCTCCGCGGGATTCCCTCAGCCAGCGCTCGCAGGAAAATCCCCTGCTAGATCCGAGCCAAGGATTCACTCCGCCGCCGGTCGAAGTCGTGGTGCCTGTCGTCGAAGAGGTCGCCGAGCGAGTGGAAGAACCCGCGCCCGAGCCGGTGCGGGCTATAGAGCCGCCGCCGACCCCTGAGGCCAGCCCGTTGTCGAAATTCCGCACGGCCACCGCCGCCGCCATTCCCTCGTTGTTTGAAAATGAGCGCCCGTTCGCCGAACCCGACGAACCAGCCACCGCCACGCCGGACCTCGATGCCTTCACCTTCGCAACCGACGTCGCGCCTGAACCCGAAACCCCGGCATCCTACGCCGAAGCGGAGGAACCCGATCCCGAGCCCATCGAAGCCGATGAAGCGTGGAAAACCGCAAGTGCGGTCCATAGTTTCACCCCGGTGCCCAAGCGACGGCCATCCCTAACGGCTCCGTGGGGTAAGCCCAAAGGTGCAGAATTTCCCGAGGACATCGCAGAAGATCTCCCCGACGCTGGCCCGGACCAAGATCTCGGTGTGGAACCCGAACCCGTTTCTTCGCCCGCCGAACCCGAGGCACCCAAGCTCAAGCTCGGCATCAAGCCATCCGGTGCGCAAAGCGAACTCTCGCTCGACTCCGCCCCACGCGGCCGCTTCGAGGGGGAAACTCCTAACGTCTTCGATGGCGAGGATCTCGATCTCCCGCCGTTCCTGAGAAAGAAGAAATAACCGCCGCATGAACGAGCCAACCGATCTGGAAATCCCCGGCGTGGTCACCCTCGCCAAGGGCCACGGCGGTTTGCCTAAAGTCCTGATAGAAACCTCGTGGAGTTCAGCGGAAATCTATCTGCATGGTGCGCACATCACCCACTTTCAGAAAAAGGCCGAAGCCCCGCTGTTGTTCCTCAGCCAGTCCAGCGAGTTTCTATCCGATAAGCCGATCCGCGGCGGCGTGCCGATCATTTTCCCATGGTTCGGACCGCGCGAGGGTTCGCTAGCCCATGGCATCGCGCGCACAGCGGCTTGGGATCTTACCGCCAGCTCGGTGACGCCGGACGGCTCGGTGAAATTATACTTTCGCCTGCCCGCCATCATCGAAGTTGAATATGTAGTCACGGTGGGAGATACACTTGCGATGGAACTGATAGTCCGCAATCCCGGCGAGACGAACTATACATTTGAATCCTGCCTGCACACGTATTTCTCTATCAGCGCGATCAAGACGATTGCGATCACCGGCCTGGCAGACACCACCTATCATGACAAAGTCACTGGTGCCACCCGCGTTGAATCCTCGCTGCCGCTCCACATCGCCAGCGAGGTGGACCGCGTCTATCAGGACACCACCGCTGCTGTGGAGATTCACGATCCCGGCCTCAAGCGCACCATCCGCGTGGAGAAATCTGGCTCTAACTCCACCGTCGTCTGGAATCCATGGCTCGATAAAGCCCAACGCATGGCCGACTTCGGCGATGACGAATATCTGCAAATGGTCTGCGTGGAATCCGGCAACGTCGCGGCTCATAAGATCACCCTCGCGCCCGCTGAGATCGCGGTGATGAAGGTGGAAGTGAGCAGCAGAGAGTTAAGTCACGGCGGCCGCTTGGAGGAATACTAACTACTATCCCTCGCTCACCGCTTCACGGAATTTAAAGCATGAAGACTCGGGACCAACTGCTTGAAATCCTCACCTCGCTAATCAGCGGCTGGGAGGGTGAATGCGTGGAGTTTAAGGAAGCCGGGGATGGCTACTCCACACCCGATATAGGTAAGTACTTTCCCGCCCTTAGTAATGAAGCGAACTTGCGCGACCGCTCTTCGGCTTGGCTCGTGTTCGGCGTGAAAAACAGCACGCGCAAAGTCGTCGGCACCAGTTACCGACCTGATAGGGAACGCCTCCACAATTGCGTTGCCCACCAAGATTACACAAAGCGCGAGCGGATCCTCGTTATCGAGCGGCCCACCGAACTCATCTTCCAGAATGTCGGAAGTTTCTTCGACGGCACGCCGGACGATTACATCCGCACCGAGCGCACTCCGACCCACTATCGGAACCGCTTCCTCGCAGAAGCCATGGTCCATCTTCGCATGATCGACACCATGGGCTTCGGCATCCGCGAGGTCATGTGGAAAGGCCAAGCCCGCCGCTATTTCCCGCTCCCGGACTTCGACCTAACGGTTCCCGGCCACGTCATCCTCCGGATTCAAGGCCGTTTCATCGATGAAAATTACAGCCGCGCCCTGCTGGTCCATGCGGATATGGCCTGGCCGGAAGTGCTTGCCCTCGACACCATTCAGAAAGGATCTCTTCCCGATGACGAATCCTTGTTGAGTCTTCGAAAACAAGGCCTCATCGAGGGTCGTAAACCCAATCTTCATGTTACTGCGGAAATCGCCGCCGCGACCGACAGCGAAGCGGAATACATCCGCCACCGCGCCTTCGACGACCGCTATTTCTGCGATCTGATCCTGGAATTCCTCAAGAAATTCGGGGAAGGGCCCAGGTCGGATTTTGAAAGGCTCTTGGAAGGAAAATTCTCAGATCTTCTCAATGACCGTCAGAAAACACATAAGATCAATACTCTCCTCCAACGACTGCGGAAGAAGGGAGTCATTGAACCTGACGGAAGAACCAGGGGCGCGACATGGCGAATAAAGACACCTTAACGAATTGCGTTCGATTGCGTTTTATTACGCGTTTTGCATTCAGGGGATTGGCGGCACGCAATTCGCATTACTCCCAAGACTAGGAAACGCACCAACGCGCACAAAGATGCACAATAACACATAAAGACGCGTTCATTCTCCCACCCACCATGGCCCGCCCATCCACTGATTACCACGACCCTTCCGAGACGGAACGG
>JAYTEI010000395.1:0-5543 GCA_043735445.1 Akkermansiaceae bacterium
TTTCCGGGGGGGAATGCCGTCAAGGTGCGTCCTCGGGCGACGCGTGCCCTGATCGTAAGCCCGCCTAGAGTCACGGCGACTGACCGGTGTGTCGTGGCCGCCACCATCTGAATCACGGGCTTTCTCATGCCTCTAACGAATTTCCAGCAAACATCATGCCGAACAGTTCTGGGGTGGACCCAAACCTTTTCCTCACCGCTCTCCTACAGGTGCCGACGGATGATCTGCGGCTTTGGGATGCCCGCTTGGATGCCTGGGTCAAGCACGGGCCGGATAACTATCAGCGACTGGACGCCAACTATGTGGGCTGGGTCAGGGCCTTGCCCGATGGCGTGGACCGGGACATGGCGCTTTACTCGTTGGCGCTCGCCGCGTCGAAAGACAATCCCGCGCTGGCTGCCGATCTCCTGACCGACGTGAAAAACGACGACCTCAAACGGAGGATTTCGAATGCCCCGTGAAGCCGCCCGGTCGCAACGCCAGCCATCTAGCAGCAGTGGGGATCGGTGACTTCGGTTTTCTGGCAGACGACGCAGGTGTGGAAGGCCTCGGAAGCCACCATTTTTCCCGAGTTGAAAACCTTCTTCCGCTTGCCCGCCTCGATGATCAGGGCAGTGCCTCGCAAGGCAGGAATCCCGGCCCAGATGAAGTAGTTGGCGAAGGCAAGCCAGCCGCAGCGGCGCTCCAAACGATCAAAGAGAGTCATCTGGCGGAAGCATCTCGTATGAGGCCGATTGACAAGTGCGGGTAAATGCCGGGCACAGCCGCCAGTACGCCATGATTCCGCCGCGCGGCGGGAGGGCGCGGCGGATCGGGGGCAGATAGGCTACGGGGCGATCAGCGGTGCAGGCGTTCTGCTCCGTATTCGCCGAAGGGGACCAGGAGATCGCCATCGCTGGCGACGGTGATCTTGTCTGGCTGGAGGCTCCAGCCGGCAAATTGCCACTGGCCGCGGGCTGCGCCGGTCACGTCGGCTGCGTAGAGGCGATTCCAATTGGCAGCGATGATGACATTATCGACGCAGCGGAGGCTGTCGGGACGCCAGCCGATTTCCAGTGTTTTCTCAGGAACGAAGGCACCGGAATCGTCGAGGCGCTTGCTCTCGATGCCGTTTTGAGACGCGGTGAAAACGCGCCTGCCACTGGCTGCGACGGCGGCGTAGGGAGTGACGGGCATTTGATTGATCAAGTAGGCATCGTAGCCGTCGCAAGCGCTCACTTGGACGGCGGAATCGGCTCCGGCAGTGGTGCTGGTGAAGGCGAGGAATCCGTCGGCATCGAGGCGGGTGACTTCAAACAACGAGCCGGGAAGATCCACCGGCGGGCGCATGACGGGACTGAGGCCGCCAGCTACGGAAATCACCCGGGCAAAAAAGGAAGTGGTGCCGGAGTAGTAGAAATTTTCCGCATCGGTCCGCTCGGCTGTGCCCACGACCAGCAAGCCATCGGCCGCGGCGCTGGCACCGGTGGCGGTGGTGCCTTCCGGCCCGAGATCCAGCGGAGTGGAGGCGGTGGGAGCGGCGGGATTGGAAATTTCAAAGGCGACTAGCTGTGGGGCTTGGGCTTTGCCATAGTTCTGCCAACGATATGGGTTGATGAAGCCGTGGGATACGACACCCATGAAGGTGGTGGCAGTGGTGGCAGCGGCACCCTTGGCCATCACCATCGGGACAAAGGTGCCGGGTCTCCAGAAATACCTGGGCCAAACCGGTGCCGCATCGAGCACCACGCATGGGCGGTTTGGCTGTGGCCAAAGGAATTTACCGCCATTGATTCCTTGGCGGCCCTCCGAGGTCACGGCGCATGATCCGAGCTTGGCGAGGGCGGGCAAGGCGGACGCATCATAGATATCCAGCGTGATCGTGCTGAGGCTGGCGCTGCTCTCGGTCTCTGGGCCCCACCATCTCATGGCTGCCCAACCGTTATTCGTGCTGGTATTTTCCCGGAGGACAAGGAGCTGGCCGTTACGGATTTCCACGCAGCGGACGGTGCCGGTGCCGAGATCGGTCTCGGAAAGGACCTGCTCGGTAGCCTGCGCGGGGGTGACGCGGGCGGTGGCGCTGAAGGCACTGTATGGATTCCCGGTCTCGATGTGGACGAGGAACGACCCGGCGTCGAGCACCCGATCGACCGGCCAGGCGAGAGTGACTTCCGCCAGGATGGACGGCTCATCCCGGTCCTTGATATCCGCCGTGACGAGGCCGCGCTGGGAAATGGAGACTACAGTGTCTCCGGACAATCCGGCACGGCGGGCGTCGAAGGCGTGAGGAATAAAGCCGCGGCTGCGAAGGTCGCGGCCGGCGATGTCGAGATCAAGCAACTGGATGCCCGACGTGCTGGCGCCGGTTTGCGAATCCCAGTGGTTCATGGGAATCATTGCCAAACCTTCGTCGGGGAGGACTTTGAGTGCTTTGTCATCCCACAGTGCCTCGCTGGAGTCACCGAGGTTGAGGCGCTTGAGAAGGGCCGGGTGAGCGGGGTTCGCCACGTCGAAAAGTGAAGCGGCAACGGAGCCTGATTCCCAACCGATCGAGAACAGCAGGTCCCCGATGGGCTCCAGATGGGTGGACCAGCCGGGAACTTCAAGATGACCAGCCACCACTGGGTCGGCCGGATCGGAGAGATCGACGACCCACAACGGATCGGTCTGCAAGAAGGTCACGACGTAAGCGCGCTTTCCTGAGAAACGGGCGGCAAACAAGCTTTCGCCGTCGGCCAATTGCAACTTACCCAGCCGAGGATTTTCATTTTCGAGGAAAACCGCCGGGCGGATCACGTCGGGTCCCCAGACGCGGAAATTTTCGAGCACGGTGGTCGGCGACCACGAACTTTCCTGATAGTTTCTCTCTGAAATGGTGGTCAGGACGTTGTTGTTCCACTGGATTTTGAATCGGTCCGCAATCTGACCTGCGATGCGGATCGGCTGACGGGTGAGGCGGCGGAGACCGGCTTCGCGAAGGGCGAAAACGGTGACTTGGGAAACATACCAATCGTCTCCGGTGGTGGCGACTGCCAGCCAATCCGCCCCCGCAGCGATTAGGGGTTCTGACCCTGGGATCACGGTATCTCCGGCAGGCATGGGGGCTTGGCCGGGGTTAATGAGCCATTCCGAGAGCCGGCTTTCGGTTGACCACGAGTTTTTATCGTCCAGAAACTGACGAGTGGTCGCGAGGACCAGGCGGTTTCCCACCAGCCGGCTGTCGGCAAGGCGGCCGCGGACGTTCTTGGAGAAAGTGATTTCAGCGGTGGTGCCGGAAACTTTGACGAGGTTGATCCGGGTCACCTCTCCGTCATTGATCGACGTGAGAAGGATGAGATTTCGCGCACCCGAGCTGCCCGGCAGCAGATAGAGATCTTGACCGACTGCGGGCAACCGCAGCGTGGCGGTGAGGCGCGGATCGGCTGGATTGGCCAGGTCGAGAACCTGCAAGCCGCGAAGCTGGTTGAAGTAAAAGACCGTGGTGCCGTCGATTTTCCAAATATCAGCCTCCACCGGCGTTGCGGGAGAAGCGTTGTCCTTCACCGCCACTGGGCCAACCGATGCAAGGGAACTGAAAATCGAAATCCCACCCGATGCCACCGCATCGGATTTGATTGGTGGGAAAGTATTTTTCCCTTTGAAGAACTTGGAGGGAAGTTTGCGGGTGGCGTGCATGACCGCCCGCCACGAGGTTTTTTTGCCGGGAGGCAGGTTGAAATGCATTCTTCCCGGCACCGCTTGGACCGAGGTAAACCGCTGCCACCCGAGAACCCGGTCAAATCGTTCTAGGTTGATCCGGCCGATGGTATCAGGCACTGCCACATCGGCGGAGCGGCCATTTTTCGCGACTACCATGCGCAGTGCGTAATCCTCAGCGACCGGGGCCGCCTTCGCGGAATTGATCGATAAGCATCCGGCGGTCAGGCAAATAAGGGCTGCGCGGCAAAGCCGGAGCAGAGAAAGCGGGGAGGACTTTTTCATGGAGTGTTGGAAATTAAGCAGGCGGAGAGTCCGCACGTGGATCTATCCGTCTTTGATTGGCGGATTGGATCACGGAAATCCACCCTAACTTCATAAAAATTCAGATATCTCGGCCGACAGCCATCCGGTTGACAATGCCCGGCGGCCCTTCCAGTCTCTCCGGCGTGACTTCTGAAACGAAAAGTTCCCCGCTCGAAGCTGCCCACGTTGCCCTCGGTGCCCGCTTGGTGTCGTTCGCTGGGTGGAACATGCCGGTGCAATACACGTCGATCATCGACGAACACACGGCCGTCCGCACCCGTTGCGGGATTTTCGATATCTCCCACATGGGGCAGCTCATCGTCAGCGGTCCGACCGCGGCGGCGTGGCTCAACGGATTGCTCACGAACAACATCGCCAAGCTCGGCATCGGCCAAGGGCACTACACCCTGATGCTCAACGAAAGCGGCGGAGTGATCGATGATCTGATCGCTTACCGGACGAGTGAAACGGAGTTTTTCCTGGTGGTGAACGCGTCGATGATCGAGGAGGATTTCTGTTGGATGGAGGCGCGGTTGGACGAAGCGGTGGTGTTGCGCAACGAGAGCGAACAATGGGCCGGGCTGGCGATCCAGGGGCCGGATGCGGTGAAAGTTTTCGACGCGGTATGTCCGGGAGAATCGCTGCCGGCGCGCAACGGGATCAAGCGCACGACCTGCGGCTCAGTCGTCTGCCGGACCGGCTACACCGGCGAGGATGGCTTCGAGTTTTTCTGCCCGGTCGAAAAGGCGACCGGCTACTGGGACCGCTTTCTAGCAGCCGGAGCGAAACCCTGCGGCCTCGGTGCCCGCGACTCGCTCCGCCTGGAAATGGGCTACCCGCTCAACGGCAACGACCTTTCCCCCGAACGCACGCCGATCGAGGCCGGACTCGGGTTTTTCTGCGATCTGGAAAAAGGTGACTTCATCGGCCGCGAGACGCTCGCCCGCCAGAAGGCCGAAGGACCGGCGGTGAAACTCACGGCGATCCGTTATCTGGAAAAAGGTGCCCCGCCGCGCGCGCACTATCCGGTCGTTTCCTCTAGTGGCGAAGTCATCGGCGAACTGGCGAGCGGCGTGCTTTCGCCGTCGCTGATGACGGGCATCGGCATGGCCTATCTGCCAGCGGAGTTCTCAAAAATCGGCACTTCCTTGAGCATCGAAGTCCGTGGAAAACTCTTCCCCGCCGAGGTCGTGAAAAAGCCTTTTTATAAACCCGCTCCGTCTGCCTAACTCCTTTCAGTTTTCAGCCTTTCAGCTTTTACCTTATGAACACTCCGACCGACCTCCGCTACGCCACCTCCCACGAATGGGTCCGCCTTGAGGGCGAGATCGCCACCGTGGGCATTTCCGATCACGCCCAGGAAGAACTCACCGACGTGGTTTTCGTCGAACTCCCCGCGGTGGGCCGCGCGGTGGATGCCGGCGATCCGACCGCCGTGGTGGAATCCGTGAAGGCCGCCAGCGACATCTACGCGCCTGTTAGCGGCGAGGTCGTGGAGGTGAACCCGGACGTCGAGGCGGATCCCTCGCTGGTCAATACCGACCCATACGGCAGGGGCTGGA
>JAYTEI010000396.1:0-2474 GCA_043735445.1 Akkermansiaceae bacterium
AGACGGCGGGCGTTGGTCACCACGCGGTGGATGTGGCTGGGATCGTGGGCACTGTCGCTGATGCTGTGTTGATCCAACAGCTTGAGAAAAAGCGCAGGCCAGGCGGATTCGATTTCGGTCATGGTGAGTGTGATTGGCTCAGAGTTCCAACAGCTTTCTGGCCGATTGTAGGGTGTCGATCTCGGCAAGGCTCTTGTCTCGCCGGATCGCTTTGATGCGGGGGAAACGCAGTGCTAGGCCCGAGTCGTGGCGGGGCGACGGGCGGATGGCGTCGAAGGCGATTTCTAACACCAGGTTCGGCTCCACATGATGTTTGCGCCGTTCTTTGTGCAGCGTGTGTTTTTTGAAATGCTCGGTTAGGTCTTCGATTTCATCGTCGGTGAGACCCGAGTATGCCTTGCCGATGACTCGCAGTTGGCCGTTCGATTCGTCGCGCACGGCGAAGGTGTAGTCGGATAGAACGTCGGACCGCTTGCCGTGGCCTTGCTCGGCGGCGACCACCACGCAATCGAGCGTGGGCATCACGCCCTTGAGCTTGATCCAGGCTTTACCGCGGCGGCCCGGCGAGTAGTGGCTTAGTGGATCTTTCGCGATGAGACCTTCGTGGCCGTCTTGAAGTGCTTGTTTGAAAGCAGCCTCGATCCCTGCCGGATCGCTTGCGGGATGGCGGGTGATGGCCTCGAACGGAGTGGCCAATGACAGCGATTCCAGTTTCCGCCGCCGGTCTAGCAGCGGCTGGCCTAGCAGATCCTCGCCGTCGTGCCAGAGCAGGTCGAAGGCGATGAAGCGCAGCGGCACCGAGCTGTCTTGGCCCTCGTCGGTGAGAAATAAGTCCCCATCTGCCATCCGGCGACCGAGCCGTTTTTGGAGATCGGCGAAGCCGAGCTTGCGGCCCTCGGCGTAGGCGATGAGTTCGCCATCGAGGATGAAATCGCCAGTTAGTTTGCGGGCAGCGGCTAGCAGTTCGGGGAATTCCTCGTCGAGCGGGCGGAGATCACGGGAGAACAGGGCGACCTCCGCGCCGTGCTTGTGAAGCTGGGCGCGGATGCCGTCATACTTGGGCTCCAGCCAGAAGGGCGGCGCGAATGACAGCTTTTCAAACAACGGGCGGTCGTCGTGCTCATCTCGTTCGAGCGGCGCAGCGAGCATGCATTTCACCGGCACCAGCGGGCGGAGGGTTGCTTCCTTGAGCTTGCCATGGCGGGCTAACAAGGCCGTCTCGCCGATGTCGCCCGTGAGCATGTGGGCGTGGCGGATGTCACCCTCTTCCGCGCTGAATGCGGCGGCGATGGCGTCCTCGACAAGACCTTCCTTCAGCCCGATCCGGAGGTCGCCAGTTAGCAGTTTGACGACGGTCTCGCCCTCCACCGGGTGCAAGGTCGCGAGCCTGGTGGCGAGCCGGGCGATGCGATCCAGCGAGCCGGACGCGCTGAGAAGTTCATGAAAAAACGCCGCCAGCCCGGGCAGGTCGAGCGGTTGTGGCTTGAGCTGGATTTCCTGAAGCACCAGCCGCGCGGTGCGGGCGGTGTCGTTCTGACTGAGTGAAATTTCGCGGTAGCGTTCCTCTCTAACATTGGGCAGCGAGACGAGTGCCCGCCGGATGGTGGCGGAGCCGACATGCAGCGGACGGCGGCCACCTTTGCGGGGCAGCGCCTCGCCTGTTAGCCAGACGGCGGCGAGCCGGAGGTCTTCATCATCTTTCAAGCCACGCAGGTAGGCGGCAAGGTATCCGGTCTTCGCCACGCGGCTGCTGGTTTCTCCGACGAGGCGGCAGAGATCGCCGAAGTCCGCCAGCGCGCAGATCGCGCGGCTGTGGCGCGGCCCGCCCGCCGGGCCTAACCGTTGGGCGGCTTGGTGGATCGAGAGTTCGAGTTGGTCGCCGCCCATCGCGCACCATGCGTCCATGCCCCGCGTCCGCATTTCAGCGGCGAATTCCTTGGCATAGCCATGCACGGTTAGAATTTTCTTCGGCCGCACGCGTTTGATGCATTCCATCAAGCCGGGGTGGTCGGCATGGTCAGACATTGGGAAAACTTCATCCACGCGGTAGCGGAATTTCGAACCCGGTTGCAGCGCCCAGCCGGTGAGCATCGCGGTGCGTTTGGATTTTAGCCCGCGCAGCAATTTCGAGCGGATCGTATTCGGCGGCGCGATGATCACATGGCCCGCTGGCGCGTGGCCCTCAAACTCCACCGGCTCCGGCAGCATCTCGAATCCGGCGGCGCGACAGGCGACGGTCATCGCCGCCACGGTCGGGTGGAGCAGCGCGGGGATGCCATGCTCGGTTAGCAATGCCAGCGCTTCTTGCGCTTTCCCTAACGAGTAGCCGAACAGCACCGGCGTTTCGCCATCGGCGAAGGCATCCTGGATAAAGCGCAAGATGCTCGCCTCGATTTCCATCTGCGCGGGAAACTCAAAATTCGG
Source organism: Akkermansiaceae bacterium (assembly GCA_043735445.1). Classification (GTDB taxonomy): domain Bacteria; phylum Verrucomicrobiota; class Verrucomicrobiia; order Verrucomicrobiales; family Akkermansiaceae; genus Luteolibacter. Next base: position 2,425 of record JAYTEI010000396.1, read on the forward strand.
CAGCCCGAAGGTGGTTTCCAGGATCAAGGTGTCGGCTGCTAGAAAATTGA
>JAYTEI010000397.1:0-5511 GCA_043735445.1 Akkermansiaceae bacterium
AAGGCTACCTTTCGCAAGACCCAGATCGCACGGTGCGGGTCCGCATCGGCGGAGAAAAAGCGTGGCTCACGATCAAGGGCCGCACTCACGGAATCACCCGTGCGGAGTTTGAATATGCGATCCCGGTGGATGAGGCGCGGGCTCTGCTAGAGCTGTGTTTGCCATCGGTGATCGACAAGACGCGCCACGAAATTTCCTTCGGAGGACAGTTGTGGGAAGTCGATGATTTCCACGGCGAAAATGCTGGCCTCGTGATCGCGGAGGTGGAGTTGGCGGACGCCGCGATTTCCCCTGAACTCCCGCCGTGGGTGGGGGCGGAGGTGTCGGCGGATGGGCGCTATTTCAACGCGTGCTTGGCGGTGCAGCCTTACGCGAAATGGTAGGCTAGTCGGGAGCGCGTGGATTATCTTCAATCATCCGCTTGCCAGAGTCGGTGATCTCCTTACCCTTGGCCAAGAATCTCACATGAAAATCTGGCTCGATGGTAAACTGGTGGACGAATCTGAAGCGAAGGTGTCGGTCTTTGACCACGGCCTTCTCTACGGGGACGGCGTTTTTGAGGGCATCCGTTTTTACAACGGGCGCATTTTCCGGTTGGAGGAACACATCCGTCGCTTGTTCGATTCCGCCCGCGCGATCATTCTGGAGCTGCCGTGGACGCAGGAGGAAATCTGCAAATTTACCTGTGAAACGGTGGCTGCTAACGGCCTAACCGATGGCTACATCCGCCTAGTCATCACCCGCGGGGCCGGCGAGCTGGGGCTGAATCCATATCTCTGCCCTACGCCGTCGATGTTCATCATCGCCTCGACGATCAAGCTCTACCCGGACGAGACCTACCGCGACGGGCTGAAAATCATCACCTGCGCGACACGCCGCCCGGCACCCGGTGCCTTGATGCCGCAGGTGAAATCGCTGAACTACCTGAACAACATCATGGCCAAGGTGGAGGCGATCCAAGCCAACGCGCTGGAAGCCGTGATGCTCAACGAGCAGGGCTACGTGGCCGAATGCACGGGCGATAATTTGTTCCTGCTGAAAAACGGCACGCTGCTCACCCCGCTGATTTGCGATGGTGCGCTCGACGGGATTACCCGCGCGGTTATCATCGAGATTGCGGAGAAACTCGGCGTGCCATTTAAAGAATGCTCGTTGACGCGCTATGATATTTTCACGGCGGATGAATGTTTCCTAACCGGCACTGCGGCGGAAGTCATTCCGGTGGTCGCGCTTGACCGCCGGGTCATCGGCAGCGGCAAGCCCGGACCGTTCACCGCCCGTTTTCTCGAAGCCTTCCACCAACTCGCCATGACCACTGGCACTCCTTTTGCGACTTCGGATTGAAAAACCCCACGACCATGAAGTGTGATTTCTGCGATAAAAAGGCCACCGTCTTCCTGACCCAACTCGTCGAGGGGCAGATGAAAAAAGTGTGCCTTTGCGACGCTTGCGCGAAAGAGCGCGGAGTCACTGATCCCACCGGATTTTCGCTGGCAGATCTGTTGTTAGGCGGACTGCCTGGTGGTCCGGGGACCGTCACGGCCACCGCCTCGTCAGTGACTCCCGGAAACGGCAAAAAGTGTGTCATCTGCGGCTTCACGCTGGATGATCTGAAGCGGGTGCGGCGGTTCGGTTGTAGCGATTGTTATGCGACTTTCAGCGAGGAAGTCGCCCAAATGGTTCGCGGTATGCATAAGGGCACTTCGCACATTGGCAAAGTGCCGGAAGGCCTGATGGCGATCCAATTTCGCCATCAACGGATCGAAGAACTCCGCTCGCGGCTGGAACAAGCAATCACCTCGGAAAGCTATGAGGAGGCCGCCGGCATCCGCGATGAAATCCGCAACCTCGACGAGGTCAAACTTTGAAAAACTCACGACCATGATGCGCTTCACCACCCTCATCAAACACCCCGCCGACTGGATGACCGGTGGGCAGGGAGTGCATGGCGCCGTGCTCACCTCGCGGATCCGCCTTGCGCGGAATTTGCGCCGCCATCCGTTCCCCGGCTGGGCGAAGCGCGACCAACGCGCCGCCGCCCTCGATCTGATGCGCCCGGCGGTGGAAGCCTTGCAGGCGATGAAGGGCGCGTTTTCCCATGAACTCGGCGATCTAACATCGGTGCAAAAACAAGTGCTCGTCGAGCGTCACCTGATTTCTCGCGAGCACGCCGCCCGCAGTGAAGGCTCGGCCGCGATCATCGAGCGTCGCCAAACATTCAGCTTGATGCTGAACGAGGAGGACCATCTGCGGATGCAGGCGATCCGCCCAGGCCTCCAACTCACTGCCGCATTCAACGCACTATCAGAACTCGACACCGAGCTGGAGGAGTCACTCGAATTTGCCTTCGATCCCACGCTCGGTTACCTCACCACCTGCCCAACCAATCTCGGCACCGGCCTGCGCGCCTCCGCGATGCTGCACCTGCCCGGCCTCGTCCTTAGCGATCAAATCGGCCAAGTGCTCCAAGCGGTGAACAAAATCGGCCTCGCCGTCCGCGGGCTTTATGGGGAAGGCACCGAGTCGCTCGGTAACCTCTATCAGATCTCCAACCAATCGACGTTGGGCGAGAGTGAGGAAACGATCATCCGCCGCCTCGAGCGAGTCATCTCCCAGGTTTCTAACCACGAGCAGAACGCCCGCGAGAAACTGTTGGAAGACGATCCCGAAATGGTCTCCGATAAAATTGGCCGCGCCTATGGCGTCTTGCGTTACGCCCACATCATCGACTCGAAGGAAGCCCTCAACCACCTCTCGCTGCTCCGCCTCGGTGGCACCCTCGGGTTTTTCCCGCCAGAAGCTGTGATGCTCTGCGACACCTTGCTGATGGACATCCAACCGGCACACCTTCAGCTCCATTCAGGCCGCAAACTTTCACCAGAAGAGCGCGATGCGATCCGCGCAGAAATCGTGCGCTCTCGTTTGCTTTCCCTTGAATCCCCTGATAATCGTATCTCATCGAAAGACGAAAAGAACCAATCCGACCCCTCTAACCCAGGCGACGCATGAACAACTTCACACCACGTGCCCAACAAGTCCTCGCTCTCGCTCGTAAGGAAGCGGATCGATTCAACCACTCCTACGTTGGCACCGAGCACTTGTTGCTCGGGCTAATCAAGCTCGGCCAAGGCGTGGCCGTCAATGTCCTCGAACGGATGGGCCTCGAGCTTGAAGCCGTCCGCATGGAGGTGGAAAAGGAAGTCGGCTCCGGTCCACCGCAGAAGGCCGCAGGAAATATCCCCTACACACCGCGGGTGAAAAAGGTTCTAGCGCTTGCTAACAAGGAAGCTAAAGCCCTCAACCATTCCTACGTCGGCACCGAGCATTTGCTCCTCGGCCTGCTCCGCGAAGGTGAAGGTGTCGCCGCCCGCGTGCTCAAGCGCCTCGATGTGGACATCCAACGCACCCGCAACGAGATCCTCGCAGAAATCGACCCTAACTTTTCGCCTGACGATCAGGACGACGACGATGACGACGACGAAGCAGACGACGGTCCTTTCGAAGACGAAAGCCCAGCCCAAGCCGCCGCTGCGGAAGGTGAGGCGAAATCAAAAACTCCCGCGCTCAAAGCTTTTGGTCGCGATCTAACCAAGGTCGCTCGCGAAGGCGGACTCGACCCCGTGATCGGCCGTGAAAGCGAGATCGAGCGCGTGATTCAAATCCTCTGCCGCCGGACGAAAAACAATCCCGTCCTCATCGGTGAGGCCGGTGTCGGCAAGACCGCCATCGTCGAAGGTCTCGCCCAAGAGATCGCCACCGGTAATGTTCCTGAAATTCTCCGCGACAAGAAGGTCATCACCCTCGACCTCGCGTTGATGGTCGCCGGCACCAAATACCGCGGCCAGTTCGAGGAGCGCATCAAGGCGGTCATGGACGAAATTCGCAAGGTCAAGAACGTCATTTTGTTCATCGACGAACTCCACACCATCGTTGGTGCCGGCTCCGCCGAGGGCGCGATGGATGCCTCTAACATCATTAAGCCCGCGCTCAGCCGCGCCGAACTGCAATGCGTCGGTGCCACCACCCTTAACGAGTATCGCAAATACATCGAAAAGGACTCCGCGCTCGAACGCCGCTTCCAACAAGTGAAAGTCGAGGAGCCATCCGTCGATGACGCGATCAAGATTCTCCAAGGACTTCAGGAGAAATACGAATCGCACCACAAGGCGAAGTTCACCCCGGAAGCCATCGAAGCGGCGGTGAAACTCACCTCCCGCTACCTGACTGCTAGATTTCTGCCAGACAAAGCCATCGACGTGCTCGACGAGGCCGGTGCCCGTGCCCGCATCGGCACGATGACTCGCCCGCCGTCGATCAAGCAGATGGAAGCTGCCATCGAGCAGATCAACCGCGACAAGGTGGCCGCCATCGCCGAGCAAAATTTCGAGAAAGCCGCCGCACTGCGCGACGACGAGAAGCACGCCAAGAAGAGCCTAGAAGAGACTCTCAAAAACTGGCGCTCCTCGTCGGAGGAAACTATCGTCACCGTCACCGACGACGACATCATGGCCGTCGTATCCAAGTGGACCGGCGTGCCGCTCCGCCGGATGGAGGAAAAGGAAACTGAAAAACTTCTCAAGATGGAGGACGAGCTGAAGGGCCGCGTCATCGGCCAGAACGAGGCGGTCATCGCTATTTCCAAAGCCCTGCGGCGTTCCCGCGCCGATCTCAAAGACCCGCGCCGGCCAATTGGTTCCTTCCTTTTCCTCGGCCCGACCGGGGTGGGGAAAACCTACCTCGCCCGCAATCTAGCGGAATTCATGTTCGGCGATCCAGACTCGCTGATCCAGATCGACATGTCGGAGTATATGGAGAAATTCACCGCCAGCCGTTTGATCGGCTCGCCTCCGGGCTATGTCGGCTACGAAGAAGGTGGCCAACTATCAGAAGCGGTCCGCCGTCGGCCTTACTCAGTCGTCCTGTTCGACGAGGTCGAGAAGGCTCACCCAGACGTGATGAACCTTCTACTACAAATCCTTGAGGAAGGCACCATCACCGATTCGTTAGGCCGCAAGATCGACTTCCGCAACACGATCATCATCATGACCTCCAATGTCGGAGCTTCCACCATCAAGCGCCAAACCACCCTCGGTTTCGGCGCGATGGCTGCGGACGAAGCCGACCATGAAGGCATGAAGGAGAAGATCATTGAGGAATCGAAGCGCTACTTCAAACCGGAGTTCCTCAACCGCCTCGACAGCCTAGTGGTCTTCCACATGCTGGAGAAAGCCGATCTCAACCAGATCGTCGATCTCGAGGTCGCCAAGCTCGTCAAGCGGCTCAAGGACAAGTCGATTCACCTCACGCTCACCGACGAAGCGCGCGATCTGCTAGCCATCAAAGGCTTCGATCCTGCCTACGGTGCGCGGCCGATGCGCCGCGCCGTCGAGCGGTTCTTGGAAGACCCGCTGGCCGAGTCCTTGCTCCGTGGCGACGTGAAATCGGGCGACGCCGTCAACGTCGTTAAAAAGGCCGATGCCGATGAGCTCGACTTCGTTTCCACCCGCCCCG
>JAYTEI010000398.1:0-2470 GCA_043735445.1 Akkermansiaceae bacterium
AACAACGTTTCCCGCGCCACGCCCAGCCAGCGCGCCGTCTCATTCGGGCCGCGGGTGTCGAACCATTCCGCCGGCTCCAGCCAATCGCAAAACTGCCGCGCGTCCTCATAAATCCCGAGGTGCTGCAACACCAGACTCAGCGCACACAGCGGCGGATGATCTTTGGGAAACTGATGGTGATCGAAATTCCCCCGCTCCGGCGCGTGCTCGTGGCCGACATCGACGACCGCCGTAGTTAGATCTGCCAAATCGGTAGCCGTGGGTTCGCGGCGGACGATCGGCACCGGGTTCTCAGCGAGCAACAGGCAGCAAGCGAGAAACTCGTCCTTATGCGAGCCGCCGGGATGGGTCAGAATTTTGGAAAATGTCATGGGCGCGGAACCATACGGATTGCGCCCCGCTTGGGAAGCGTTTTGGGTTTATCCTCGATTGACCGAGCTTCTGAGGTCGCACGCTTGCTTACTGAGCGTCACCCGGAGGAGGCTCATCAAAACTGACGTAACCACTAACGATCCTTCATAAGCTTCAAGGTGATTACTTAAACTTGGAGAGTTTGCGACCTCATGATCCCTTGCCTGACACGCCTTCCCGGTTGACCCGCAGCGGTCGAAGCGCCACCCGTCATCCATGTCCACGCAGCAACTCACTTCCGCAGCGATGTCACTTCCCAATCTCCGAGCGGGTCTCTCTCGCACAGGCACTTTGGCACAGCATCGACACGGGGCTGGAAGAAATTACCGAGCATGAGGCTGTGAAAGTAGCAACTCGGCGCGACTCGGAATTAACTTCAGGTGCGGTGATCGGGCGCACTCACGACGAAGTCATGCAAGCCGCCCGCAACGCCATCGGCTGCGCCTGATCTATCATCCAGACGCGGGACCGCAAGCGGGTCGTTGTAGTTGCTGATCCTCGCTAACGAGACTTGAGCGAACCCCAGCCTCCCCCGGCACACCGGAAATATTCTCCCGAATCGCGCCTTGCCATCCCGGTAAAAACCGTGCATAGCCCGCCCCCCTTCTCACGGAGGCTGACCATTATCCAATCGTTCCCATGTCTTTGAAAATTCGAAATCTCGCCATTATTGCCCACGTTGACCATGGGAAAACCACCCTCGTTGACCAACTCCTGCAAGCCGGCGGCACCTACCGTGAAAACCAGGCCACCACCGAACGCGCCATGGATTCCATGGACCTCGAACGTGAAAAAGGCATCACCATCAAGGCGAAAAACACCGCCATTCTCTGGGAAGGCTACACCATCAACATCGTCGATACCCCCGGCCACGCCGACTTCGGCGCCGAGGTGGAACGCGTAATGAAAATGGTCGATGGCGTGCTCCTCGTCGTCGATGCGTCCGGCGGCCCGCAGGCGCAAACCCGCTTTGTTTTGCGCAAGGCGATGCAAGAAGGCCTCAAGCCGATCGTCGTCATTAACAAGATCGACCGCCCACTTTCCGATGCCATGAAGGTCCACGACCAAGTGCTCGAACTCTTCCTCGACCTCGATGCAGACGAAGACCAGTTCAACGCCCCCTTCGTCTATGGTTCCGCCCGCGACGGCTATTTCATGGACCATCCGGATGACGAGCGGAAGGACTGCATCCCGCTGCTCAAGAAAATCATCGAGTTCATCCCTGAGCCGAAAGCCGATCCTGAAGCCCCGTTCCTCATGCTCGTTTCTAACATCGAGTGGGATGAATACGTCGGCCGCGTCGCCGTCGGCAAGGTCCTCGGCGGCAGCGTGAAAAAGGGCGATACCATTTTCCTCCTTCGTCAGGACGGCACCAAGGTCCAGTCGAAGGTCATGAAGACCTTCACGTATTCCGGCCTCGCCACCGCCGACTCCGATGGCTGCGGCGCAGGCGGCATCGTCGGCATCGCCGCCGGGATTGAAAACATCGACATCGGCGAGACCATCGCCGGCAGCGCCGAGCAGGAGCCGCTTCCGTTCGTCGCCATCGACCCGCCGACCGTCTCGATGCAGTTCTCCATCAACGACGGCCCGCTGGCCGGCAAGGAAGGCAAACACGTGACTTCCCGCGCCATCCGCGAGCGGCTGATGCGCGAGTTGAAAACCAACATCTCCATCCAAGTCGAGGACACCGACATGTCCGGCGTCTTCAACGTCTCCGCCCGCGGAGCCATGCAGATCGCCGTGCTCGTCGAGCAAATGCGCCGCGAAGGATTCGAAGTCCTGGTTTCCCGTCCGGTTGTTATTTTCCGCCGCGACGACAATGGCAAACTGCTAGAGCCGTTCGAAACCCTCTACGTCGAAGCACCCGGCGACTACACCCAAGGCATCCTGAAAATCCTCATGAACCGCAAGGGCCTGATGGAGCACATGGACACCGAGGCCTCCGGCCGCGTCTTCATCCAAGCCACCATCCCGACTCGCGGCTTGATCGGCTTCGAGACCGAGCTGGTCAATCTAACGTCCGGCCACGGCATCATGTCCCACCTGTTTAAGGAAT
>JAYTEI010000399.1:0-2464 GCA_043735445.1 Akkermansiaceae bacterium
CAGAACCGTGATCTCTTGAACCAAGTCGCGGAAACCAACCGCGACATGATGAACCTCAATTTCCGGGTGGACACCTTTTCCGATTCATTCCGCCCGATGCCTGTTAGCGAAGATCGCCCCGACACCAGTTTAGAAGGCGGTCAGGGGATCCTCCCGCCGCGCGCGGAACCGGTGTTCCTGCCAGCCGATCAATAAGTGCAGCCCGCCCGGTCTCTTGATTCATCATGTCCGCCCGCTGCCGTCCTGTTTCCCTATCAGACAAGCTTCTGGTCCGAAATTGCGCCCACCTCGCTGCGCCCGCGCTACTTTCATGCCGTAGAAACCGACCTGCGGGAAACGGTCACCACCACCGTCCGCCATGCGATCACGCGCGTCGAAGGCGTGGAAGTCACCCAGCAACACAACACCGGAAAAACCCAACAAACTGACCGCAGCTTCGCGTTCTCGCCGGTCTTCGATATCTTCTCCGCCATGCTGTTAGTCCGCAGCCAGAAGCTTGCCACTGGCGATCACGTCACCCTCGTGATCCATCCCTTCGACACGCCCTATCTGCTGCGGGTCAAGGTCCAGGGGAGCGAGGTACATAACGCTCGCAACACGATCCGCCTCACCTTGGGCTTGCGCAAAATTGATCGCGATACCCTCGAACTGAAGCCCTACAAGAAGCTCAAACAGGACGCCACTCTCTGGCTCAGCGACGATGCGGACCGCGTCCCCACCGAACTCCGCGCCGCCGCCTTCATCGGCGGCGTGCGCGCCACGCTGGTCGCCCATCGCAAACCGTGAACGCCCTGCTAAGCTAACAAAAACTTCCAATCCCAACGCGGATGTGCTGGAGTAGTTGCTGGAAGCCATAGAATAGCCGGCAAGCGCATCCATCAACATCATGAAGTCCTATCCTAACAATTGGGCCGCGATCATTCCTATGGCGAATGAAGAGGCTGATTTCGCGCCTTTGGTGGCACAACTTTCCGCCGCGATGGATCAACTCGAAGGTGGGGCAATCTATTTCGTGGTGGACGGCGTTTCCAAAGACCGAACGCTCGAGTTATGTCATGAAATCGAAGCGCGGGACACCCGCTTTCATACCATTTGGGCACCGGAAAATCGCAATGTGGTGGATGCCTATCTGCGGGGATTTCGTGAAGCTCTTGATCGGGGTTATGAAATCATTGTCGAAATGGATGGGGGACTATCTCATGACCCGCGGGCCTTGCCGGCGTTCCTGCGTGCGTTGCACGAAGGCAACGACTGCGCCTTCGGCAGCCGCTATATCAATGGCGGCTCGATGGTGGATTCTGCGTGGCAGCGGCGGGTTCTATCCAAGGGCGGCTCGATGTTAGCCCGGCTCTTGCTCGGCGTGCGCATCGTGGACATGACTTCCGGATACCAAGCATTCCGTCGGGAAATCTTAGTCCGGCTGATGGAGCGGCCGCTGTTGTCCAAAGCGCACTTCTATCAGACAGAGGTTCGATATTTGCTGCGTCGGGAAAAGATCATTGAAGTTCCCATTCACTACCGGGCACCGTCGCCACGGGTCTCGCGCAATGCCATTCGGAATTCCTTCGCGGTCCTCGGTCACTATACTTTCCTCCGGCTCACTGGCCGCGCCACCAGTCTCTGAATCATCACCTCCAGCCAACGATCATGTCTCTGAAAACCGCCCTTGTTGTCACTAGCATTTCGGCTCCCAATCCAGTTCTTCAATCACTCGCAGCAGGTGCCATTACCCATGATTGGGACTTTATCGTCGCCGGTGATACCAAGAGCCCCGCGAACTTTGATCTCGAAGGTTGTCATTATCTATCCGTCGCGGATCAGCAAGCAGGTAGCCATGAGTTGGGGCGGCTTTGCCCCACTCGTTCTTATGCTCGCAAAAATATAGCTTATCTTGAGGCGATCGCCCGTGGTGCCGAAGTTATTGTAGAAACGGATGATGATAATTTCCCTCGCGAGACGTTTTGGCTGCCACGGATGGATAGCCTCGCCTGCCGCCCAGTGGACCAGAGTGGTTGGGTCAATGTCTATGCCTACTTCTCTGAAACCTTTATCTATCCGCGAGGTTTGCCGCTCGATCATGCACGCGTCACTCCGCCGCTGCCTGCGCTCATGCAGGAGCTGGAATGCCCGTTGCAGCAAGGTCTGGCCGATGCCAATCCCGATGTAGATGCCGTCTATCGGATGCTCTTTCCGCTGCCCTTCGAGTTTGATTCAGACGTCGAGCCAGTCGCCCTCCGTGGCGGTGCTTGGTGTCCCTTCAATAGTCAAAACACGACTTTTTTTAAAAAGATATTTCCGCTGTTATATCTACCTGCCCATTGCAGTTTCCGGATGACTGATATCTGGCGCAGCTTCGTCGCCCAGCGCATCCTGCATCATCTCGGGTATCCCGTATTATTCCATGGCTGCACCGTCTGGCAGGAACGCAATGAACATAGCTTGCATGGCGATTTCTGCGATGAAG
>JAYTEI010000400.1:0-5490 GCA_043735445.1 Akkermansiaceae bacterium
GAAATTCCCGCGCCCAAGGAGCCACCCTACGCGCTGTGGGCGGGGATCGGTAGCGGGGTCTTGTTGCTCGCCGTGGCTGCGCTCTTGTGGAAGCGCCACGCCAGCAAGCAACGGCGCAAGAGTCCGCCGGAGATCGCGCTGGCCTCCCTAGCAGATCTTGAAACGAGCCGCGAAACGCTGGCTGCTGAGGCATTTGCAAACCGCGCCGCACAGACAGTTAGACAATACATCGCCGAGCGTTTCGGCATAGCCGCGCCGCGTCGTACTAGCGAGGAATTCCTCCGTGATCTCGCAGATGACAAGAACTCGTTGATCGGCGGCGAGAGCGATCACTTGCGGGCATTTTTAAAATCCTGCGATCTCGCGAAGTTCGCCGGTTCTAACCTTGATTCTAACCAGCGCGGCGAACTCATCACCGCCGCTCGCGGGTTCGTCCGCGCCACCTCCCAAGCCGTCACCCCATGACCGAGAGTTTCCAATTTCTTCACCCGGAATTCTTGTTTCTGTTGTTGCTGCTACCCGTGCTGGCCATCTGGAAGGGCCGCTGGGGCAGGCCTGTCGCGGTTAGAATGCCATCCACGGATGATGCCATCAGCGTGGGTGCCAAACCACGCTCGAAGGTGGGCGGCTTCCTTGCATTCTTTGGATTGTTAGCCTTTGCGTTGTTGATCATTGCATTCGCAAGGCCACGTCATGGCAAGGGTTCCACCGACATCGAAGCCAGCGGCATCGACATCGTGATCACGCTCGATGTTTCGGGCTCGATGGAAGCCCTCGATTTCCAACTCGAAGGCAAGTCAATGAACCGGCTGGAAGTGGTGAAAAGTGTGGTCGGAAAATTCGTGGGTCAGCGGCCAAATGATAAACTCGGGATGGTCGCCTTCGCCGGGCGGCCCTATCTTGTGAGCCCGCTCACCATGGACCATGAGTTTCTCGGCAAGCGACTCGCCAGTGTGAAAATGGGCCAAGTCGAGGATGGCACGGCTATCGGTTCCGCCATCGCGACATCGGTGAGTCATCTGCGGAATTCCACGGCTAAATCTCGAATCATCATCCTCGCCACCGACGGTGTAAACAATGCTGGCTCGGTCAATCCGCTCACTGCGGCAGAGGCCGCGAAAGCGCTTGGAATCAAGATCTACACCATCGGCACCGGCATCCGCGGCGAGGCTCCGGTTCCTGTGCGGGACGCTTTTGGCCGCACCCATTTGCAAACGGTGAAGGTAGAAATCGACGAGGAAATGCTGCGCGAGGTCTCCGCTGCCACCGGCGGACAATCGTTCCGCGCAACGGATACAGGCTCGTTAGAAAACATTTATGAGTCGATCAATCAGCTCGAAAAAACCACCCGCAAGCTCAAGAAATACCAGCAGTATGATGAACTCTATCTATGGTTCCTCATTCCCGGACTATGCCTACTTCTGTTGGAGCTGGTGCTGACACAAACTCGCTTCCGCAGACTTCCCTAACCATGAACGACACCTCACTGCATTTCGCGCAACCGCTGTGGATGATCTCCGGCCTGATCGTCTGCGTGGCCATCGTCGGTTTGTTCATTCGCTTCGACCGCCGTCGTGAAGCGGACCTTGCGAGATTGATTCATCCGCGTTTCCGCCAGCGCCTCACCGAGGGCTTCTCACCGCACCTGCGCAATCTCAAACGCGGGCTGTGGCTGCTCGCCGTTTTCCTCGCCTTTATCGCCATCGCTCGCCCGCAAAAAGGCTACGAGTGGCGCGAGGTGAAACGCAAAGGCATCGACATCCTCTTCGCCGTGGACACCTCGCGCAGCATGCTCGCCGAGGATCTAACGCCTAACCGGCTGGAGCGTGCCCGGCTCGGCATCATTGACTTCGTGGCCCGCTTGGAGGGCGATCGGGTGGGCCTCATTCCCTTCGCTGGCAGCGCCTTCGCGCTGTGCCCGCTCACGCTCGACTACGAGGCATTTCGCGAGTCGCTGCAGGCGCTCGATACCGATCTGATCCCGCGCCAAGGGACCGACATCGCGAGCGCGATCAAGGAGGCCGAGCGTCTGTTCGATGAGAACGGCAACAATCACCGAGTGCTTGTTCTTCTAACCGACGGAGAAGATCTCCAAGGCGACGTGCTCGACTCCGCCAAGGCCGCCGCGAAAAAGGGCATGGCCATTTACACCGTGGGCGTCGGCAGTCCCGAGGGCGCGACCATGCCGCTTCGGATGCGCAATGGGCGCACGGATTTCGTCCGCGATGAGAATGGCAACGTCGTGAAAACCACGCTCGATGAGACGACTCTTAAAAAAATCGCGGAGGCCACCGGTGGCCTTTACGTGCCGCTTGGGCGCGGTGCTGAGGGACTCAATACGATCTATCAGGAAAAACTCCGGCTGGTGCCGAAGAGCGAGCAGGACCAGCGGATGGAGCGCATCCCGCTGGAGCGCTTCGAGTGGCCGCTCGGCGCAGCGATTGCCTTGCTGCTGATCGAGTTCTTCATTGGCGATCGGCGCAAGTTAAAGAAAGTCCGCCCGCTAGTATCCGCAGCGCGAATGACCAAAGTGGGATCGCAGGCGACAGTTAGTTTAGTAATTGGACTCATCGCGGCCGGCATTTCCAGCAGCCGCGCCGCTGAGTTAGTCAATGCCAGCCAAGATCCGCGGAAGATCTACAATCAAGGGACGGAGGCATATACCAAAGGCGATTTCGCGAAAGCCTCTGAAGCGTTGCGAGCGTCACTGCGGACCCAAGATCTCACTCTCCAACAACGTTCTTACTATAACTTAGGAAACACCCTCTATCGGACGGGGCAGGGGACTTTAGAAAAAGATCCCGAAGCGACAATCAAGACATGGGAAGAGTCGCTCAAAGCCTATCAGGACGGCCTCGCCCTCAATGCCACCGATGAAGATGCGCTCTATAACAAGGCACTCGTCGAAAAGAAACTTGAAGAACTAAAGAAGCAGCAAAAGAAGGACGGTAAAGATAAGGACAAGAAGGACGATAAGGATAAAAAAGACGACAAAGATCAAAAGGACGGTAAAGATCCGAAAGATGACAAGGATTCCAAAGATGGGAAAGACCCCAAGGATAGCAAGGATTCCAAAGACGGAAAGGATCCGAAAGATTCAAAAGATCAAAAGGATTCCAAGGATGGGAAAGACCCTAAAGAACCCAAGGATACTAAAGAGGGCGACAAACCCAAAGACGGTAAAGATCCCAAGGATGAGAAAGGTGACAAGAAGCCCGGCGATGAGAAGTCGGCCAAAAACGCCGACGAGCCAAAGAAGGAAGAGGGCAAGCCGGGGGAGAAACAAGAGGGCAGCATGAGCAATGAACGCCCCGAGAAACAAGAGATGACTGCGGCGGAAGCGAAGCAATTGCTAGACGCACTGCGGCAGGATGAGCGCACCGTGATCCCCATCCCTCAACCTCAGCGGACTCGTTTCAAAAACCCAGATAACTCAACCAAAGGCAAGACATGGTAAATCATCTCCATCATCCCGCGAAGTGGTTCGCCTGCTTCATCCTAGCATTTGTTAGCATAACTGCCGCCGCATCTGCCGCAGAGGTGGAGGCACAGCTAGACCGCGACTCAGTGCCTGCGGGAAATGGGGCGATCTTAACCTTAAAAATTTCCGGCAGCAGCGCTGGCCAACCTGCGATCCCGGCGATAGCGGACTTTATCTTCCAGCCGCGCGGCACGAGTAACCAGATGCAAATCATCGACGGACGGACCTCCGTTTCCGTGATCTACACCTATGTGGTTGGCTCTAACACCCCAGGTGACTATGAGATCCCGGCGATCGAGATCGCGGTGGATGGCACTAAGATTTCCACCCAACCGCTCAAGCTCAAGGTGCTCGATTCCGCCGCCGCGCAACCACCGGCTGGCATTGCACCGACTCCGCCCGGCCAGCAAGCGGCTGGCGAGGGTGAGGCAGAGACCGGGGAGAAGCGTTTCGGTTTCCTAACGGTCGAGCTGGCGGATAGCAAACGCAGTCATGCCTATGTCGGCGAGATCGCGCCGGTCCGCATCCGCGCATGGCTGCCTAACGACGCCCGCACCCAACTCCGCAGCGGCATCCAGCCGGAGGGCAAGGCATTCACCCTTCACAACGTCAGCGGCCAGCCGCAACAGACTCAGGAAATCAAGGACGGTAAGCGCTACACCGTGGTCACTTGGTTCGGCGGTATCTCCGCGACTAAGGCCGGCAAGTATCCGGCGTCGCTCTCGTTAGATGCGACCGTCGCCGTCCGCGATACCTCGGCACCCAAGCCGCAACGCCGGCGGATGGGCGGGCCGTTCGATGATCCGTTTTTCGACAATGTCTTCGAAGACATGAACGCGCCGATGATCCAGAAGGACGTCACGCTCAAGTCGGACGATCAGGAGATCGAAGTGCGACCGTTGCCCGAGGAGGGTCGGCCCAGCGGGTTTACCGGCGCGGTCGGTGAGTTCAAGTTTGAGGGCGTGCAAATCCCTAACGATTGGAGAACCGGCGAGCCGCAACAGATCGCCGCCAAGCTCGGTGGCTCGGGAAATTTCGCGCTGATGAAAGCGCCCGTGATCACCCCGCCGGACGCGTGGAAAACCTATCCCGGCAAGGACGAGTTCACCGCTGGCGATGAGGCGTCATTTTCCGGCAGCAAGAGTTTTCAATTCAGCGCCGTGTCTCGCAAGGGCGGTGCGCAAGATGTGGCGTTAGACTTCAGTTACTTCGACCCTGCGGCGGAGTCGTATAAGACCATCACCAGCCCGCCGCAGAAAATCCAAGTCAGCGGAAAGGACCTCGTGGACATCGAGCCCGCCGCCACTCCCGCCGCGAAGGAGCCGGCAAAGAAAGTCGCGAGGATCGTCGCGCAACATCTTGTCATGTCGCCGCCTGCTTCGCTGGTGCCACTTATTTCGCGGCCCACATTTATCCCGCTGTTAGCAGTGGCCGCAGTGCTTTGTGTTCTGGGGAAAATCCTCGGCTGGCTCCGCGTCCGGCGGGACGATCCCCGCCGCCGCGCACTCGCGGCGATGGAACTAGCGACTCGCGAGGCGCTCGCAGCCGCTGGCCAATGCGCGGCTGCTAGGGATGTGAGCGGTTGGTTCGCCGCCGCCCGGCTTGCGATCCAGCAACGGTTAGGCGCGTTGTGGAATCAGCCCGCTCAAGCGATCACGCTCGCGGAAGTCTCCGCCCGCATCCCCGAGGACTCACCCGTCACTCGCTTTTTCCTTGAGGCGGATCGCCAAGAATATAGCCGCCAGGCCACTGGTGAAATCCTGCCGCAATGGCGCTCGCTGCTGGATGACGCGATGTCCTCTCTAACTCCATCCGCCCGCTGACATGAACCGAAATTTCCGCATCGGCCTGCTGTGTATTTTCCTCGGGGGAAACGCGGTTTTCGCCACCGCCTTCCACGATGCGAACCAGCAGTTCAAGTCCGGCGACTTCGCCGGAGCCGCCACTGCGTATGAGAAAATTCTCGCCGCCGAGGGGCCACGCGCCGCCGTTTACTACAACCTCGGTAA
>JAYTEI010000401.1:0-2460 GCA_043735445.1 Akkermansiaceae bacterium
TCCCACCCACCCACCCAGCCGAAAGGCACTGAAGACTGGTGCTCATGGGCGGGCGGTTTTGGAAATAACGGTGCGTCCCACCCACCCACCCAGCCGAAAGGCACTGAAGACCATGGGGATGGGTCTTATAGGTCGTATAGGACCTAAGGGTCCCACCCACCCACCCACCCAGCCAGCCGAAAGGCATGGGAGAGGCGCTTGCGCGGCAAACCGCGCGGGGAATTCACTTCGGGACAGCCTACCCCAACAAGTCGGATCGGACGATTCCGACCGCGATGGAGTGATCTGACCGGGCGCTTCCGCGCGGAAGCGGTGCGGCAGTCGCCGCCGCGTTTTCCCATCAGGGAATGGGTCGCGGCCGGCCGGCGGAAGAAGGCGGGGCATCCACGGGTTGGAACTATGTAGCCGCCGCTGGCCCGGGAGATTCCGGTGGGGAGCCGGGTGGTCGGGGCGGCCAGATTCGAACTGACGACATCCGCGTCCCAAACGCGGCGCTCTACCAGGCTGAGCTACGCCCCGTGCACGGGCGGACCCTTGGGGATTCCCGCAGGCGAATCAAGAACTTCCTTAACTAAAATTGGCTTGGCCCGTGTTTCGCCCGCCGGGGCGGAGAATTCCCTTGAAGCAAAGCATTCCCGGTGAAGAATCAGCAGCTAATCTGGATGAATGAAACCTCGCTAAAGCACCAACCGGATTTCCAAGGGCTGCCTAACATCACACTCCGCCAACTGGAGGTGTTCCGGGTGGTTTGCCGCGAGGCTTCCTATGCAAATGGCGCGTTGGAGTTGAGAAGCACGCGGGCTAACATCAAGCGCGTCTGCGATGAGTTTGAAAAAGCCGTGGGACGTTCGCTGTTCGAGGAGGGGCCGGACCGGACCTTGGTGCCGACTTCGTTTGCGCTGGGCTTGCTCGGCCAGATCAGCCCGCTATCGCGCAGTCTCCGTCGCCTAGGCGATACCGTGCGGTCGCTGCATGAAAAGGGCCGCATCCTGCGCTTTGCCGCTGCCGGAGAGTTTTTCAAAGGCGGCTTGTTCACGGATTTTCTCGCCCGTTTAAAAATCTCCGACACCTTCCGCCCGTGTTTTTTACGGATCGAAACCAAGCGCTTCCGCACCGCCTTGCTCAATGCGGAGTGCGACGTTTACTTCGGCGTGGGGATCATCGCCTCCGACCGCTTGGACCTCGTCAACCTCGGACCGGTGCCGTGGAAAATTGATTGCAAGGGCAAGCCCCCAACGAAACCTTCCGGTTTACCGCCGGGCAAATGGTGGCTCGCCGATGGGGGAGAAACTGAGGCGACGGCTAAGCTGCTAGGGGAATTTCATGCCGCCGGAGCCAAGGGCGGACGAATCCTAACCGACGCCAAACCCGCCAGTGACGAAATGGTTTTTTCCCATGACACGACCGCCCGTCATGCGTCCGATGCCACTTGGCCGACGTTCCAGTTTTCCGCCGTGTTGCGAAAACATCACCCTTACACCGAGCTGCTGCCCCGTCTCACGGACGTGGCGGTTTCCTAACACCATGGATATCGACCTCAGCGGCTTGCTCGTATTCCGGCACTTGGCTCACACCGGCAGCTTCACCGAGACCGGCAAGCGATGGAAAATTTCCCAACCCGCAGTGAGCCTGATGATCGGGCGGCTGGAGTCGGCGATCGGCCTGATCCTGCTAGAGCGCTCCAGTTCCGGCACCCGTCTAACCACCGCCGGCACGCAGTTTCTCGAACGCGCCAACGAAGTCTGCGACGCGTATCTCGCGTTTACCGACGGGATGCGCAGCATCGGCCGCCGAATGGACCGCGAAGTGATGGTGGGCATCGACAGGTCGTGGTTCGGCCAAATCATCAGAGCCGAACTGCTACAAGCCACCTATCCCGCAGGTGTCACTCCAGTGTTCTGCGAAGTTTCCGGCCACTGGGGGGAGGCGCTCGAAGCCACCCAATTCGACGTGGTCATCGCCGGGCGATTTCTCCGCGCCGGTCTATCAGCAGGCATTCAAGAAGCGGTGATCCGCAAAGAACGCGGCATCACCGTGGCGTGGAATCCGGACTTCTATCCGTTTGATCCGGTCAACTTCAGTTTCCCGGAAATCCTGCGGACCAGCGTGCTGATCCCAGACACCGGGGTGGTGACGGGCTTCGCCTCCTATCTCAAGCTGTGGTGCGAATACGCCTACGGCATGCAACCCGCCAACTCGGTGTCCTTCGCGTCTGAGGCGGAGGCGGCGACGGCAGCCAGCGCCGGACTTGGCGTGCTGTTAGCTCCCGGCGACGCGATGCCTCGCGTCAATCACGCGGGAGAAGGGCTGACCCATGTCCGCACCTTCGAGTTCCTGCTACCCGAGGCATTTACCTTCGGCGTTTATTGCCGCAGCGATGAAAATTCCAGGGAGGTGATGACCGTGGCCGCATGGATCGGTAAGCTTGGAAATAAGCTCTTTTCGCACGATCACTGAGGT
>JAYTEI010000402.1:0-2460 GCA_043735445.1 Akkermansiaceae bacterium
GCAGACGCTGGCGGTGACCAGCGCGTGTTCCGCCCGGGTGAACAGGCGGCTCCGGCGCAGGACGATTTGGTCCCGCTCCTTTTCCAAAACCCGGCGCAGTTCGAGTTTCCGGAACCAATCGGGCAGCTCTAACACGAGCCCGCCCTTGGACTGCCCGTCGGTCAGCCCCGAGCGGCTCCATTCGTCATTCTCCAACGAGTCGCCAGCCAACACGGGCGCGCCCTTGGCGACGTTGACATCGCCCGCATACGCTTGGAGTTCGCCGAGCGCGAAAGTAAAGTCACCGGTCCGGTCGCGCAGGCGGGTCGCCGTCGCCCGGACATATCTGACCGGACTTGGAGGACCCGGGAAGCATTGCAGGTTTTGGCCGGGAGACTGCAGCGAGACCGTGGTCTGGTCATGGATCATCACCGGGTTGTCGAAGCTTTCATTCAGCGCGGCATCGATTTTGAAACGGCTGGGAAATCCATAATACGAGTCCCATGCCATGTTGCTCCGCCAGGCGGGCAGCAACCGGATTTCGTCGAGCATGACCGGTTTTCCCAGATCGACGGTGACGGAAAGCTGCTGGTCCACCGATGGGACGATCGGTCCGTGCCAGCCCATGACCTTTGAATCGTTAGGAGCCAGCGGCAAACCTAACGGTGTCATCAGATCGGTCAGATTGAAGCGCGACCAACTCGGCTGGATTTCGCGGGAGCTGGAGGAATTCACCTTTCCCAGCGTGGCGACGTTGCGGTTGCCATCGAGCACCAGCATTTCCGCCAGTGCCAGAACCGGTGGCCCGGAGCTCTGCCAAGGTTCGGTGGCGGTCAGCCGGATGCGTTGCAGAAACGTGCCTGCGGGACAAGCCACGGACACCGGATAGATCCCCGGGTTCGGGAAATTTGCGCCGGTTTCATCCATGAGGATTACGGCGTTACCTTCCTGGTTGATGCCTTCCACCGCGAATTGCATGGGAAAACCAAATCCGGGGACTTGGCCACTCGATCCTTTTGCCAGCAGCGGCACCAGCACCACACTGTCCACCCGGACGGGTGCGGGAAATTCCAGCTCCACCCAAAGGTCCTCGTCCGCGACCTTGCCGGCGCTTTGGAAGCCGGTCCTGTTGCCGCTGTTCACGTTCGCGGGAACCGGCAACTCCGATAGCTGCTGGTCAATCGCCGCCACTTGGTTTCGCAGCGCCTTCAACTCCGGGGCCGCCCAAAATGCCAACCGCTCGACCCATGCCGGATTCTCATCCGCACGCGCCAGACTGCCTGTTAGCAGTAGTGCCAGAATATGCGTTTTCATGATTTCCCCCCGATGATTTGCAAGCTAGCGGGGTGGCTTTAGCCCTGCAACCGCAGATCGATGGCAGCGGGACTTCGACTCCTCACAAATTCTCGTGAGGGGACAATGGTTCATTATTTAAGATCTTAGCCCCTTTTCAGCTGGCCTTGACTAGCCGACCTGCCCGTCCCCGAAGTTCGTTTCAACAACCGCTGGAAAGATTCAAACCTCAAACCCTAAAAACTCTAGTGAAACGCAAATTCTCATTCATTTCCGCTGCTCTACCATCGTTCCCTGCCCCGGCCAGCTCGGTTTTCCTGATCTCACTCGCCTGCGCGGGATTCGTCCATTCCGCGGACCTTTTGTCATGGGACGTGAACGGCACCATCGACCCGACCGGCAGCGGAATCGCCACACCACTTGCCTTGGGTGCCAGCGGCAGCGTGCTGACCGGTGGGGGAGCTGCGGGGAATGCAACGTCTCCCGCCAATACCTGGAACCGTAATTACAACTCGCAATCAACCTTCGACGCGGCCACGACTGCAGGGAACTTTTTCTCGTTCACGACCACGGTGGCCGCCAGCTACACCGCAACCTACAATGGCATCAGCGGCCTCAGTCTGGTCCGGACCTCCGTCGGCCCCACCTCGGCGGGCCTCTTTTTCAGCACGGATGGCGGGGCAACTTTTACCCAGACAGGTTCCACTTTTACCGTGCCGACTCCCACCGCCACGAGCGCGGCCACCGCATTCAGCGCGGGGCTTGCGGCCACGCCACTGGTGGTTGCCGGACCCGCCACAATCCGCTGGCGCATCGTGGTCACCGGTGGCACCGGCGGCCGCATCGGCATCATCAAGACGGCCGCCAATGATTTTGCTTTAACAGGAACTTCCATCTCCGCCGCCACCAAGAACCTGACTTGGGCCGGAACCGATGGCGCTACATGGAACACCGCGCTGATCAACTGGGCCAATCCCGCCAACGGGAACGCCCTGACGAATTTCTCCACCAACGACAACGCCACCATTTCCACCGCGGGTGGAATCGTCGTGGCTGCCGGAGGCGTTTCCCCGGGAAGCCTGCTGGTGGACTCCGCCAGCGGAACCACCACCCTTTCGGGCGGCGTGATCACCGGCATCACGTTTGCGAAAACGAATGCGGGAACCCTGGTGCTCAATTCCGCGAACT
>JAYTEI010000403.1:0-2460 GCA_043735445.1 Akkermansiaceae bacterium
CCAATCGACAGGCTTGTTGATCGTGGATGTGGACGCCGTGGATGGCGACTCCCCCGTCCAGCAACTTACCTTCGAACTGACCGATGCGCCCACCGGCGCCGTCATCAACCCGGCGAGCGGCGTGGTGACTTGGACTCCGGCACCTGCCCAAGCCGGTGCCAGCCACGTCTTCACCGTCAAGGCCAGAGACAGCGGGACGCCGGAAAAGGCTGCGTTCATGAGCTTCGCGGTCAATGTCGTGACGCCCGCCGACCGCGCGCCCGTCTTCACCGGCGTGCCCGTGGTCTTGTGGGTGAAAGGCACAACCTACTCGCTGAACGTCCGCGCCTCGGATCCCGATGGCGATCCGATCACGCTCGCCGCGAATCTAACCACCGCCGCCGGGGCGTCATTCGCCGACCAAGGTGGCGGAACCGGCCGACTTGCTTGGAATACATCGGGCGCGAACGTCGGCACCTATCAGGTGCCGGTGGCCGCCACCGCTAACGGTGCGACCACCCATGCCACGGTCTCGATCCGGGTCGAGCAAAACGAGCTCTACTGGAACTGGGCCAAGGAAAGCTTCGGCGAGCTGGCGGCTGGCTTCAATCTCTCGCTGCTCGACATGGATGCCGATCCTGACGGCGACGGCCGCTGGAACATCCATGAGATGACCTTCCTAACCAATCCGGTGGTCAAGGACACCGCGCCACTCTCGATGAGCATGGAGCAGGAAGGACCGTTCTCGATCCTCCACTTCAAGATGCACCGCCGCGTCGGCTCGGCGCGCTATGTCCAACTGGGTCTCGCAGGCAGCAGCGACATGCTCGGTGCTTGGGAACCCATTCCGCCGACGGAATGGTTCGCAGGCGTGGACATGGACGGTGATGACGACAGTCGCCCCGAAAGCGAGTCCATGGAATTCCAACTCTACGAATATCACCCTGCAGGCTTGCCGAAAGGCTATTTCTACCGAGTGCAATCCACTGTCTTGCCCGGCGGACCCTAAAACCACAACCCCCCGAAGATCATGAAAACAAAAACCATAGCGTTGGCAGGAATCGCCAGTCTGGCCTTCACTCTAACTGCCCCCGCCGCCACCGTGATGGTGGATTGGCTCAAACTGCCAGATGGCAGCTCGCAGTCCGGATTCCAGCTTCTGGACGACAACTCCGCGGCGCTGGGAGGTGGCAGCCTGGTGATTGCCCAAGGAGTGTCGTTTCCCGGCCTCCCGGCACCGCGCACGCTTAACTCGGCGTTCTGGACGGGAACCACCGGCTTCAGCGACAGCGTTACCGGCTTGGCCGATGTGAGCGCCATGGAATTCAGGGTGGCGCCGGTGAGCGGCAAAGCCATTTACACGATCCAATTGTCGGTCCCCGCCGGGCGGCAGTTGCTGCTGGTGGTGGGAGGCCTTTTTCACAACGCGACGGCATCGACCGCCGGAATTTCCATCGCCGCCCTATCCGATTCAGGCGGCGTGCCGGTGACCCTCGCCGGATTGTATGGTTGGAACAATGGCGCTTCCTTGCTGACCCAAGACCTCGCTTGGGACCAGCCATCGGGTGCCCTCACCACCATGGCGGCAGCCAACGGGGATTCCAAACTCGCATTTCTTCAAATCGGGCCGATCAGCGGACTCAATCCGCGGCTGGTTCTAACGGTGCCCCAGGGCTATGGTGCCGGCACCGGAGATTCGGTGATCATCGGCGTCGGAGCCGTGGTGCCCGAGCCAGGAGTGATCACCTTGGCAGGCATCTGCGGGATGCTCGCGCTGGTCCTGCGGCGCAGGGCTTGAAGGAGGGTGGGACTTCGGCCCACCCGGGTTGACCGAAGGTCAACCCTCCTCACCGCAACTTATCACGCTTTCACCAAAGTCATCACACACTCAAGATGCCGGGTGTGGGGAAATAAATCGAAGGGCTGAACGTCGTCTAACTGGTAGCCGCCCTCCACGAGTTGTTTGAGATCGCGCACCTGGGTGGCGGGGTCGCACGAGACATAGACGACGCGCGCCGGGCGGTATTTCACGAGCTGCCCGATGAACTCGGGCGTGCAGCCCTTGCGCGGCGGGTCGATGACCACGGCGGTTTCCGCAGCGGGGAAATCGATCTGATCGAAGATCGCCTCGGCCGATGCGGTGAGAAATCGCGCGTTGGTGATGGAGTTGGCAGCGGCGTTTTTGCGCGCCCACTCGCAGGAGGTTTCGGAAACCTCGACGCCGGCAACCTGCTCGAAACTCGCGGCCAGCGTCAGCGAGAACAGGCCGGAGCCGCAGTAGGCATCGACCAAGAATTTCGCGCCACCGGCAGCGGCTTGCTTGGCGACGTAGCCGGTGAAGGCGGGCAGGATGAAGGGATTGTTTTGGAAAAAATCGCCGGCTAGGAACTGGAACGTTAGATTTCCGACGTGTTCCGTGGCGACGGCCCGGAAGTCGGTTTCCACGCGGTCCTCAGTGGCGCGCAGCAGAACGGTGGCACC
>JAYTEI010000404.1:0-5480 GCA_043735445.1 Akkermansiaceae bacterium
GCGATCCATGCAAACGCCCAGAACACCATCACTTACCTCGACCTTGTTGACCCGTCGGTCGAGGAGGTTACGATCGGTGCCGGGAAATTCCGGGCGGAAGTACTGCCGGGCACAGCGGGCACCGGCAACTTCGACACCTTTCTCAAGCTCAATGGCACTCCGGTCGAGCAAGGTTACAACACGTCTGCTAGGGGCGTCATGAACAACGTGGACGGCCAATGGACCCACAACCTGACCGTCGGCGACATGTCAGTCGTGCAAGACTTGACCGGACGGTATCTACTTACGGTAGGGATGGACCTGAACGAGCCGAATTCCGCTGGCGCCCGCTACCAGTCCTTGGACGCGTTTCAAATTTATGTGTCTCCCATCGGTTCCCAGAGCACCAACGACCCGACACAGCTAGGAACCCTGATTTACAACATGGACGCCGTTCGGAATAACGCGCTCTTGCTGGACGTGAACCGCAACTCGTCCGGTGGCAGCGGCCGCTCCGACCTGAACATCTATCTCGATCTGTCCTTGTTCGCAGGCGTCAAACAAAGTGATTTCATCTATTTCTACGTGAAAATGGGTGGAGTGGGCATGGGAGAAGCTCCCCAGTATCCAAATCTGAGTTTCGCCAACGACGGCGGCTTTGACGAACTCCGCCGGGACTACAGCCTCAAGACGGTGGCTTCCATTCCTGAACCCAGCACCGCGATGTTGGTCTTGCTGGCTGCAACCGGCCTTATCGCCCGTCGTTCACGCCGCTGAGACCGCGGGTAATTTCACGTCCGCAGACAAACCCGCCTCGCCGCAAGCGCTGGAATCCCCGCACTTGGCGGTGCGGAACCGGACTGCCGCATTTTTCCAAAAATCCTCTTGCCCCACCCGAGTCCCGCCGATAAACCTCCGCCCCACCCGAAAGGGGCGTTAGCTCAGTTGGTAGAGCACTTGCATGGCATGCATGGGGTCAGCGGTTCGAATCCGCTACGCTCCACCACTCTAATTTTCAAAGAGTTGCAATCGGATGACAAGCTGAACGTGACCTAAAGTGTGACCTAGTTGGAAATTTAGGGAGTTCACGCCCCCGCCGCGAGTGACAGCATCGCGGTAACGTTGGCTCAGTCGTCCGGCATTCGCGGCACTGCGAATCTACGGCGCTTCAAATTCTAGCAGAGCTGACACACGCCCCCGCGTTCAGGCGCGTGCAGGATGGACCGACCTGTGTTTTTCGGCCATTTTTTGTGCATGTCATTCGGCTTTCGAGAGCAATGCGTATTGCAGATGTTCGCCGAGGGGTTGATCCAGTCCGAGGTCGCGCTCGCGATGAGTTTCGATCGTCATTGGATCACGAACAAGATTCGCCGCGATCCACTGTTCGCGCTAGCTTACGAGGCGGCCCGGACCTCGGGCCGGGAAGAATGAACTTATCGCGTGTGGCTTCGTCATCCGTATCGGGGCCGGCATCCCCCGATTGGCAAGGGGCATGGCGGGAAGCCGAGGTTCAGGTATGGGAGGTGTTGAAAAGCAAGCAAGGTGCATCCTCCTCAACTCGGAAGTATCGCTTGGCCACGTTGAAGGTGGAATAGAACCGTTGAACCTGTCTGCCGGTTCCAGCGATGCCACCTTCCACGGTGATCCAAGTGATGAGGTCTGTTAAATCCTCAATGCGGTAGGTTTTGCCGATGGCAGCCGGAAAGGTGAACTCGATAGCCGTCCTTGCCTCCGCAACCAGCGCGGGCTTGCTCTAGGGGTCGAGTGGCAGCTTGCCCGTGAAAACTTCGTAGCCGTCGAGGAAGCCGTCGCCATCGGTGTCGGACAAAGTCGGATCCGTGCCATATAAAACGATTTCCTGATAGTTCGTCAGGCCGTCATCATCTGTGTCGTTAGGGTCCGGGGAAAATGTTGCGCCAATCGTTTTGTCACCATTCATCAGGACGGATAGCGGATTGTTGGTGCCACTGGCGTCGCCGGACCAACCGGTGAAAAGGTAGCCGGAGGATGGGGAGGGAGTCAGGGTTGCGGTGGAGTTCAAGAGATAAGTCCCGCCTCCGGTGATGCTGCCATTGCTGCCGCTTACTGCTAGGTGTCGCCCGGTCATCCGTGGACTACCAAGCCACGCCCGAGAGCGAGGAGGACATCCGTATCAAGCGCCTGTTGGACGAGATCTACATGGTCGATCCCTGCTTGGGAAGCCGCCGCCTGGTGACGGTTCTCAAGCGCGATCACGGCGTGGAAAGCAACCGCAAGCGACTCCAGCGCCTGCGCCGCGAGATCGGCCATGAAGCCATCTGGTGCAAGCCGCGCACCAGCATTCCGGACGACGGCCACCGCAAATATCCCTACCTGCTGCGGAATTTGACGATTGCGCGACCCGATCAGGTTTGGTGCACCGACATCACCTACGTGCCGCTGCCCGGAGGCCACGCCTACCTGTGCGCCGTCATGGATTGGTATTCGCGCAAGGTGCTGGGCTGGGCCGTTTCCAACACCATGGAAACCGGCCTGTGCCTGGAGACTCTGGACAACGCCCAGGCCAATACCGGTCGCGTTCCGGAAATCTTCAACACCGACCAGGGATGCCAGTTCACCTCCGCCGAATGGACCGGGAAATTGCTCGATCTCGGGATCAAAATCAGCATGGACGGTCGGGGCCGCTGGATGGACAACGTCTTCATCGAGCGGCTGTGGAGAAGCGTGAAGTATGAGGAGATCTATCTGTTTGAACACGCCACGGTGACGGCGCTGCGGGCGGGACTCATGAAATGGTTCGGGCGCTACAACGACTGGCGCCCCCACGAGACGCTTGGCAACCTGACTCCAGCCGCAGTCTATCAAACAGCCCCCGCAGGGCCGGAAATCACGCCGCACGCCGCACCCCCGGAGGCAGCATGACCGGTGCGGGTCCGCCTCACTCGCCGACCCTGCGAAGGAATCTTACCCGCTGACGATGTCTGTTATTTGGAAGCACCGACAGATCATGAGTGAGGCATCAAGCGGGCAGCGCGCCGAACTTTTGAAGACACAACAACAAGTGGCCACCTGAATAAACTGTCGTCGCTGGCTGGGGCTTCGCGGTCCACTAGGAGCGGCTTGAATCGGTATTGACGCGGCTAACCGCGTGACCAAGCTCGCCGCATGATAGCGAGACTGCGGGGCAAGGTGATCGAAGCGTATCCGAACCGATTGGTGGTGGATGTCCACGGGGTGGGCTATGAGGTTTTTATCCCGCTTTCCACATTTGATCGACTGCACGCGGCGGAAGGACTGGAAGTGGATCTGCGGACGCACCTGCATTTCAGCCAGCTCGGGCAGAAATTGTTTGGCTTCGCGAGTGAGGAGGAGCGGGATGTGTTTCTGTTATTGATCGACCGGGTAAGCGGCGTGGGTCCGACGATGGCGGTCTCGGTGCTGAGCGGGATGAACGTGAATGATTTCAAAAAATGCGTGGTCGCGGGTGACGTGGCGGGGCTTTCCAAACTCAAGGGCGTGGGCAAGAAGACCGCCGAACGAATCGTGCTGGAGCTGAAAGACAAGGTCGGCGTGACGGAGACCTGGCAGGACGCGGCGGCGGGGCAAGTGAGCGCCTCGGCGGCGGATGCAGAGCTGGCGCTGATCGCGCTGGGCTACAAACAGGTGGACGCCCGCAAGGCGGTTAGAAAGGTGCTCGACGCGGAGCCGGCGGCCCCGACCGAGGCGCTGGTGCGCGGGGCGTTGCGGGCGTTGCAGGGGTGACTTCAGCCCCTCACCCAAATGGGTGGGGTTTTGTTTCTTGTCAGCAGTATTTCACCCGGCCAACGTCGCCACCGGGCTTGGAAAGGTTTTTCCCACCCGGCAAACCCAGTCTTCCCGCAATCATGTCTTCATCTTCCCTGAATGAGAAAATCGGTAATTACCGCTGGCGCATCTGCGCGGTGCTTTTTCTAGCCACCACCATCAACTACATCGACCGGAACGTCTTCTCGTTCACGATGCTGGACACCACGTTCCGCCATCAGATGTTAGGCATCCCGCTGGACAGGCCGCTAACCGCTGCGGACATGGCGATGTTCCGGGAGAAGATGAGTTTCTTGGATTCGATCTTTAAATACTGTTATGCGTTCGGCTTCCTGTTAGCGGGCTACATCATCGACCGCATCGGCGTCCGCCGCGGCTACACGGTGAGCATCGGTGGCTGGAGCTTGGCGGCGGTGCTTCACGGGCTGGTGAGTTCCGTTTCCGGCATGGCTTGGGCGCGCGGGCTGCTAGGGATTGGTGAGGCCGGAAATTTCCCGGCGGCCATCAAGACGGTTTCCGAGTGGTTCCCACGCAAGGAGCGGAGTTTCGCCACTGGCATCTTCAATGCTGGCGCTAATGTCGGCATCATCGTGACCGCACTGTGCGTGCCGTTCATCATCTCGCACTGGGGCTGGCGGGCGAGTTTCATTGTGACCGGGGTCATCGGGGTGTTCGTGCTTTTCTGGTGGCTCGCCGTTTACCGCACACCCGAACAACATCCCAAGCTCTCCGCCGAGGAACTCGCCTTCATCCGCCAAGACGGTCCGCCAGACGTCGAGAAAGTCGTGAAATGGCGCGAACTGGTGAAATACCGTGCCACCTGGGCGTTCGCGATCCCCAAATTCATGACCGACGCCATCTGGTGGTTTTATCTGACGTGGCTGCCCACCTTTTTCAACAGCAACGAAGCGTTCACCACCAAACTCGATCTCAAACAAGTCGGCATTCCCTTCCTCGTCATCTATCTGGTCTCGGACGGCGGCAGCATTTTCTTCGGCTGGCTCGCCACGAAATTCATCGGCATGGGCTGGAGCGTGAACAAGGCCCGCAAGATCACCATGCTGATCTGCGCGGTGTGCGTGGTGCCCATCGTCTTCGCGTCCATGACCAGCAGCATCAATTTAGCGATTGGTCTCATCGCGCTGGCCACCGCCGCCCACCAAGGCTGGAGTGCCAATCTCTTCACCACCGTTTCCGATCAGTTCCCCCGCCGCGCGGTGGGCAGCGTGGTCGGCATCGGTGGCCTGTGTGGCGGTCTCGGCGGCGCATTACTTGCGGCGAAGGTCGGCTTCATCATCAACACCGGCGGCTATGTGCCGCTCTTCGCCATCGCCGCATCCGCTTACTTGTTAGCGTTGCTGGTGATGCAGATGCTCTCGCCGAGGCTGGACACGGTCAAGCTGCCGGATTGATGTGGCGCCTGCCGCTCTTTGTTGCCCTGCCGCCGACCGATCGGTCCGCGCGGCGGGCAGTCCTCTTCGTAAGTAGTCCCGGCTTCAGCCGGTCTTGGGAGGAAGAGAAGACCGCTTGAAAGCGGGACTACCTACGAAGAGAAATTCAATGTCCCGGCATTTTCACTGGTATTCGATACAAGATGGAGCGAGCCGACGATCGTTGCCGGCCAGGACCTCGACGTGCCCGCCTTCCTGCGACGGACGGAGTGTGAAGGTGGAGCAAGGTGGGAATCCGCCTGCGTCACGGCGCTGCGTGCAGGCGGA
>JAYTEI010000405.1:0-11855 GCA_043735445.1 Akkermansiaceae bacterium
AAGGCGGAAGGAAGTCGGTCGGTGGCACATGGCCGCATTCGGAGTAATTCCATTTCTCCGTTTTGTCGAACTGATTGCGGAAGAGCATCGCTAATTCCAGAGAAAATATATCCCTAGATTCAATGGACTGATTAACTCGGAGGGCCGTGTGGGGGAGACCTGAGACCGGATGGTGCAGGTTTTCGTTGAGCGAGGGCGTGCGGGAGATGTGGAACTATCCCATCTCGGAACAACGACATCTCAAGCGCCGAGGTCCATGGGAGGCCAATGAGAGGCGGATTCTCACTTTTCATTGGCACTTCATGGGCTTGGGCGGATCGGAGTCCGCCCCTCCTTGGTGAACGTGAGACCGCCCCAATCAAGCGCGACAAACTGCGAGTTTTCCTGCGAGTTTCAGTTGCACGGTTTCATGCGTCGTGGCTGGCGGAAATTTGCTGGAGGATGGGCATGTCGGCAGCGGCCCAGGTGAGGTCGTCGAAATTTTTTGGGAGGCACCAGCAGAGTTTCTCGTGTTCGACCGCTTGTAACTCGCCACTGATGATGCGGCAGCGAAACGGCAGCAGGCGGATGGTCCTATCGCCGTAGTTCCAAATCACCGGGCTGAGCGCGGCACCGACTTCTACCTGCACGGCCAGTTCTTCTAGCAATTCGCGGACGAGGGCGGACTCGGGCGACTCTCCGGGATCGACTTTGCCGCCGGGAAACTCCCACAAGCCGCCGAGATGTTTGCCGACCGGACGCAGGCAGGCGAGGAATTGGCCCGCGTCATTTCCGATCACTCCACAGACGACGTCGATCATGGTTCGGCAGGCTGAGTGCTTGGGCCACCTGCGGTCAACAGGGGCGTGATGAATTCTCCGTCTGGGCACAAAAAAACCGCCGGAGTGCATCCGGCGGTTTTTTGAAATGATGGGTGAATCAAAAAATCAGGCCATGGTGCCTTCTTTTTCTTTCTTATCGTCGCCTTCTTTGTGGTCGCCGTCTTTCTTATCCTTACCGCACTTGCCGCAATGGGCGAGGGTGCCTTCTTTTTTCTTCTCTTTGTCGCACTTGCCTTCTTCGCAATCTTTACCAGCGATCAGGGTGCCTTCTTTTTCTTTTTTCTCATCGCCCTTCTTGCATTTGTCGCAATCTTTTTCGGCGATCAGGGTGCCTTCTTCTTTCTTTTCCTTTTCCTTGTCGCACTTGCCTTTTTCGCACTCGGCGGAGAATGCAGGAAGGACCATAAACGAGGCGCAAAGCGCGGTGAGTAGTAGTTTCATAGTTGTGGTTTGGTTGGTTTGGTTTGGTTTTTGATGTCGTGGGAGAATATTCGGCAATGGGAGCCGCGCTAGATAAAATTATTCCAAGGAATTTTCAAGGGCGCGTTGGTTAGACCCGCGATCCGCTACTTAACTCCGCCCACCCTCGAATGTTTCTGGAAATTCTAGTTTTTTCAACGCACCCTCGACGCGTGATTGAGCTTGGCCCGGATCGGCTTCTGGCCTATTTCCCCCGGCCCGTCTGTGTCCTTTTCTATTCTAGCCACCGATCCCGCCAGTTCCGCCCGCTGCGGGAGCTTGGTCTTGCCGCATGGAACGGTCGAAACTCCGATCTTCATGCCCGTCGGCACGCAAGGCACGGTCAAGACGCTGCATCCGGCCGAGCTGGAGCTTCTCGGTGCCCAGATTATTTTAGGAAATACCTATCACTTATGGCTGCGGCCCGGCCACGAATTGATCCGCGAGCTTGGCGGGCTGCATGGATTCAGCACTTGGCAAAAGCCGCTGCTTACCGATTCGGGCGGCTTCCAAGTCTGGTCGTTGGCGAAACTGCGGAAAATCACCGAGGAAGGCGTGCGTTTCCAAAACCACCTCGACGGCTCGAAAATGTTGCTCACCCCCGAACTCAGCATGGACATCCAAGCGGCCCTCGGCTCGGACATCGCGATGTTGTTCGACGAATGCCCGCCCTACCCCTGCGATGAGGCTTACGCGGCCAAATCGTTGGCCCTAACAAGCCGCTGGGCCAAGCGCTGCAAGGACTGGGTCACCGACAACGAACCGCGCTCCGGCAGCGGCAGGCAGCACCATTTCGGGATCGTCCAAGGCTCGGTGTTCGCCGATCTGCGGGAACAATCGGCCCGTGAATTGGTCGCGCTCGATTTCGACGGCTATGCCATCGGCGGCGTCTCGGTGGGCGAGCCGGAGCATGAAATGTTTCGCGCCATCGACAACGCAGTGCCGTTTCTGCCTGCGAACAAACCGCGCTACGCCATGGGCCTCGGCACCCCGCCGCAGATTTTAAAAATGATCGGCCGCGGGGTGGACATGTTTGACTGCGTGATGCCGACGCGGATCGCCCGCCACGGCATGGCGGTGACCCTCGATGGGCCGATCAACATCAAGAACCTGATCCACGCCAAAGATCCACGGCCGGTTTGCGAGAGTGCCCACCCGCACGTCGCCGGATTTTCCCGCGCTTATCTGCGCCACCTTTTCCGCGCGGGCGAAATCCTAGGTTTGCGGTTGCTTTCCTTCCACAATCTGCATTTCTACCTGTCCCTCGTCGCCGGGGCGCGGGAGGCCATCACCGCGGGGAACTTCCCCGCGTATCAAGACTCCTTCGTCCGACGCTATACCCGATCCGATTCCCAATGACATCCATCCCTGTTTCCATCAGCTCCATCCTCGCGCAAACCTCCCCCGCCACCAAAGGCCCAGAGGGCATTCTCGGCAGCCCGCTCGTCATGATGGGCATCATGGTGGTGATGTTCTATTTCCTCCTGATCCGCCCGCAGCAGCAACAAAAGAAGGCCATGGCAGCCCGCATCGCCGCGCTCCAAGCGGGCGATAAAGTGGTGACCACCTCCGGCATTCACGGCATCGTCCACCATGTGAAAGAGCACACCGTGATGATCAAAGTCGCGGAAGGCACGATGCTCGAATTCGACAAAGGCGCCGTGGCCGTGGTCCATAAAAAGGACTCAGCCGTCGCGAAATAAATCCACCCACTCTCACTGATTCCCGCCCTTTCCGGAGCCTAAAACCGAGTTTCCTACCATGCTTGCCGCCACTGCTTTTTACGACGATCCGCTGACCCTGTTTCTCACCGGGCTTGCCCTGATGATTCTATTTTTCGGGTATTTCGCGACCGAGATCGAGCGCCGGAAGCGCAACGTCGGCACTGTCTTGTTAGTCGGCGTGGTCGCGCTTTGCCTCGCCGCAGCATGGCCACCGAAGGACCGGCTCAAGGGCGGCATCGACATCCTTGGCGGCTCGTCGTTCTCGTTGCACATCCAGCCGCGGACCGGGGAAGACGGGGCCGAAATGCCAATCACTCCGTCGCAAGTGGACCAAGCGATCGCCGTCATCGAGAAGCGCCTCAACGGCATGGGCACCGCCGAGCCGATCATCGCCCGCCAAGGCAGCAACGGCATTTTACTGCAAATGCCCGGCGTCACCCCGCAGGAATCTGACCGCATCCGGATGACCCTCCAGGAAGTCGCGAAACTCGGCCTCCACCTAGTGAGTCCCCGCAACGACGAATTGGGTGCGGATCGCAAGACCATGGCAGTTCGAGTGTCGGAAGGCACCGAGAAAATTCCCGGTTACTTGGCATTTAACCACAAAATGAAGTCCGAGGACGGCAAGGAAACTCAAACGCCGATCCTGCTGAAACGCATCGCCGCACTCGGCGGTTCGGACATCGCCCTCGCCACTCCTTCCCAGCAGCAGCAGGACGCCGTGGAAATCACGCTCAACGGCCCCGGCACTGATAAAATGATCGCACTCACCAAGAACATGCGCCCGCAAGTGGATCGCATCGCGATCGTCCTCGACGGCGAAGTGATCAGCGCACCGGTGGTCAACGCCGTCCCGCTGGGCAAGCAGTTCATCATCGAAGGCCTCCGCGATCCCGGCGAGCCGCAAAAGCTGGCGAACTCGCTGATGAACCCGCTGGAAAACGCCTTGGTCGTCGATGAAATGCGCAAGGTTTCCCCCACTCTCGGCGCTGCCGTCGTCCAACAAGGTCTCATCGCCGGTGGACTCGCCCTCGCGATGACCTTCCTTTTCGTGCTGGTTTACTACCGCGTCTCCGGCTTCATCGCCATCATCGGCCTCATCGTCAACACGATCATGCTGTTCGGCGTGATGGCCATGTTCGGCTTCACCTTCACCCTCCCCGGTATCGCCGGGATGGTTCTAACCATCGGCATGGCGGTGGACGCCAACGTGCTCATCTACGAACGCTTGCGTGAGGAAATCCGAGCTGGCAAGACCCTCAAAAACGCCATCGAAGCATCCTACGACCGGGCCTTCTCCGCCATTTTCGACTCCCACGTCACCTCGCTCATCACCGCCGTCATTCTATTCGTGTTCGGTGGCAGCGCGATCAAGGGCTTCGCCATCACCCTGATCATCGGCGTCACCGCCTCGTTGTTTTCCGCGATCCTTGTCACCCGCGTCATCTTCCGCTGGGGCAGTGATTTCGGGCTGTTCAAGAAGCTCACCTTCCTGGACCTGATCAAGTCGCATAAATATGATTTCATGGGCAAACGCCGCATCGCCATCTGGGCGGCGGTCGCCACGGTCATCATTTCCATCGGCGCCTTCGCCATTCGCGGCGAGCGATCATTGGGCATCGACTTCACGGGGGGCACCCTGATCACCTTCCAGTTAGGAAAAACCGTCAAAGTCCCGCTAGAAGACGCCAAGAAAGTCGTGGCTGGCGTGCAGCTTTCGAAAGAAGCCTACACCCAACAGGAAAGCAACTTCACCACCGGCACCCTGCTAACCGTCCGCTGCGCCACTGCGGACGCATCCGCCATCACCGCCAAGCTCCGCGAAGCCATTCCCGCACTTGGCCAGAAAAAGGCCGGCTCCCAAGACTACGCGATTGATGCCAGCCAAGACGAAGTTTCCGCCTTGATCGGCGGCACCGCCCTCCGCGATTCGCTCGTCGCCATCGGCCTAGGCCTCCTCGGCATCGTCGTTTACATGACCATGCGTTTCGAATTCTCGTTCGCCTTGGGTGGCTTCGTCGCCATTTTTCACGATATCATCATCTGCGTCGGCGTCGTCGTCCTGATGGGGGGCGAACTCTCGTTGATCCACGTCGGTGCCGTTCTAACCATCGCCGGTTATTCTATTAGCGATACCATCATCGTCTTCGACCGCGTTCGCGAAATGCTCCTGCACCGCACCGACTCGGTGGAAAAGATCATGAACGAGGCCGTCAACGCCACCCTCTCGCGGACCCTGCTAACCTCCGGTGCCACCCTCATCAGCGTCGCCATCCTCGCCTTCCTCGGCGGCACCGCCC
This sequence comes from Akkermansiaceae bacterium, assembly GCA_043735445.1. GTDB lineage: Bacteria > Verrucomicrobiota > Verrucomicrobiia > Verrucomicrobiales > Akkermansiaceae > Luteolibacter. The sequence goes on from JAYTEI010000405.1 coordinate 5,305, forward strand.
TGCGCGACTTCGGCATCATCATCTTCATCGGCATCATCGTCGGCACCTTCTCCTCGATCTTCATCGCCTCGCCGGTGGTCCTCTGGTGGAGCAACCGCAAAGGCGGCAACATCCGCGAAGCCGTCCTCGCCTCCGCCGCCAAAGCCGAGTCGATCGCTGCGGCTCCTTGAGAAACTTCCACACGCCGGCGGCGGGATTTCCTGCCGCCGGTTTTTTATGCAGAGCCACAACAACACTCCTGTCGTGCTGCCAACGGCTGGCGAAGTTCTCCATGTATCGAGTGAATAACGCAGATGCCACGTTCTGCGACTCATTGGTCAGGCGGACGTGAGTGTCCGCCCTCCTTACGGCCCCCGCTTACTTCGGATCCGCTACGGGCGGTGCAAGTGCCGGGAAATCCTCCGCAATGGCTGAGACTTCAATCTCCCGCACGACGGAGGACAGTCGCTAAATTGGCACCCAAGGCCTTGCAGATTCGCAGCAAGGTGGACAATGAAGGGCTATTCACTCCGCCCTCGATGAAACACACACTTTGCACACTGATCCCGGCCTTCTGAGCTAGCCCATTGCGCGACAATCCAAGCGCCTCGCGACGGCGTTGTAGCTCTGCTGCTACTGCCTTGCCGGTCTTTTGGATCTCGTCGTCACGCAACACATAAGGAAGCATCGACCCACCTAAAGTCTGGAGAGGCTTCTAGAATTCTGGAAGTTTTATCGCCTCATTTCACCTATATCCTTGACCTAATCTATCCGACTGGGAAGGTTCAGATCCGAGTCAGGTAAATCAGTGCTCTTATTTTTAGCTATCCACTCCCACCCATGAAAATCCTGCCATTATCCGTCGCCTTGGTAGGTGTCTTGTTGTCATCGCACGCCCAGGAAAAATCCGCCCCGGCATGGGATGTGGAGATTCCGATGCCGATTTCTGACGGGACGCCATCGCAACCGGCCCCGAAGCCTGTGCCTATTGATTTCACGGTTCTCACTTCCCGCACCAAACAGATGCAAGTGACTGAAGCACCTGAAATGTCAGGACTCCCGCCGATCAAGGGAGCGATCAATGTCACGGTGCAGAGGGTCGCGGACCCCGGCTTGGCGGATCCTCCTGCGCCTTTGCCCGTGCTGCCGCCGAGCGATCCTTTAGTGATCGCTCGGATGAAACAACTCCGCGAGAGTTATCGCGGCACGGAATTGGTTTTTCTATCGGCCACGGTCTTTGATCATTCGCGGACGTTGCTGCGGATTCATCCGAATGGGGACGTCAAAGGAGAAATCACCGCTTGGTCTAACATTGACTTCAGCCATTTCAGCGGATTCTCAACCTATCGGGTTCATAACACAGATGGCACGTTTAGTGACTATGGTTTGTTGATGGGAATCGGTAACACTGATACCTATGGAACGCGCAAGAGGCTTGCCCGGCGTGGTCATGATTACAATCTCCCGGAAATCCCTGAATTGCCAGATCTGACGATCAGCGGACCGTCGTTTGTGGTGGTCGGAGGTGAGGCGGATGGTGAGACCGATGGTGAGACCGATGGTGAGGCGATGGACACTTTGTCTCAAGTGCATGATCTATACCGGAAGGAAGGCGTCAGAATGGAAGAGGCATATCATGCCCGCGAAAAAGCAAATGCGGAAAGGTATGCTTACTTGCTGAAAAACCCGCCGGTGCCGGATGATATCGTAATCCGATTCTGGCAGCGTGATCAGGGCGGTAAGTAATTTTCACCGAAAGTAGTCATGAATTTTCCGATCAAACTCCCGACCTCAGCTATCTGCCTTCTGTTGGTATCCGGTTCCGTTATCGCGGACCCGCTCGAAGAGCAAATGACCTTTACCCCTTGGACAGGCGGGAGCTGGAAGTCCGAGTGGCCAGGCGTCGCACAGCGCACTTACTTCTACCAGTGGACGACCGATATGGTGACTTGGCATTACGCGCCGTTCATGGCTTTCGGAACCGGGGGGCATGAGTATTTCATGGCGTCTAGCCCTTCCAAACTCTTCGTCCGGCTTCATCGCCATGATGACCCGTCGATTTCAACGCTCCAACAGGCGAAGTACGCCGATTTCGACGGCGACGGTCTTTCTAACTGGTTCGAGGTGTCTGCCGAGGGCACGCTGCCCTTCGGCTGGGACACCGACGGCGACCTGATCCCCGACGGACTCGAAGTGATGTTAGGTTCCTCACCCCTGATCAGTTCCGCAACGGGTCATGACGACGGTGACGGAATGAACAACGCGGAGGAATACCTCGCCGGACGCGATCCCGCCGTGGCTGATCCCGTTTCGGACCCGTCGTCCCGTTCGCTTGATGTATTTAATCTCACTTCCTTTTGATCCATGCGTCTTTTATCATTTTGCCTAACTTTATTCGGTATTTTCCTCTCTAAAGGCGAAGCTATCGCCCAGTGCACCACCTGTGACGGAGATGTGGAAGTGACTTTCCGCGGTGCCATGTGTGCCGGCGAGACTTTCAGCATCCAGTTGCATGACAAAACCGTTGGACCGGTGAACGGAAACGGTTGCGGAACCTACACCCCGGCCCCGGACGGGAAAGTGAAACTCAAACCGGACAAGGAGTATCAGCTAACCGTTTCGGGTTCGAAGGTCTCGACCGTTCACGCGGAAATCGACGTGCCGAAATGTTTCAAGGTCTATATCGACGGCGAGGAAATTTCCACCGTTGATAAAAGCGGTCTCGGATGCACGACGTATTCGCGCGGGTGGACGGTGGTGCTGAAATCCGCTGACGCTGAAGGGTCCGGCTCGGCGGGTGAGGGCAACGTGACAAACGGTTCGACGGCAGGCGGGGTGAGCGGGAATTTCTCGCTTGGCGGATCAGCGAGCGGTTCCGCCGGCTCCATTTCATTCTCATCTGGAACAATATCGCCCGATCTCTTCACACCCGCCGTCTTGAACTATGTGAGTGTCTCGCCGGACATCGAAGTGACACGGGATTCCGTCACCGGCTTTCTCCGCCAAATCAAAGCTCCGGAGGCGCTGGCGGACATCGTCACCCCCACCTCGACCTCTTATGAGATCCGGTTCTACCCGATCCCGCAGGTTGGAGCCAAGGTCGGCGGTCTTTATCAAACCAGCGGGGTTCCCATGAAGATTTGGCGGATCAGCCCGAAGAACCCGCCCTCGCCGGTCGAGCTGGATGTCACCGAAATCCAAGGGGCCATTCAGACCGACACGGTCTTCAGTTACCTGAGCGGCATTTGGACGTCGGAAACAGGAATACGAAAAGAGAAGCGCACCGAAACCACCCTCGGCAATAACGACACGCAGATCGATACCGAAGTGTTCCATCTCGTTAGTGGGAGTCTGATTTCTCATGTGAGGGAGACGTTTCACGCGTTTCCATGGGGAACGGAACGTGTCGCTCTGATCTCGGACCCTGACGGAGACGCTTTGGCCACAACCTGGGCCTATCACGAAAATACCGGGGAGGCGGCAAACTACGGCCGGCTCAAGTGGATCGTCCAACCGGACGGATCGTGGCAGCGTTTCGGTTATTATGGTTCGACGCCCGGAGCCAGCCGTTCCTCGGCAGGCAAGGTCAAACACGTTTATCGACCTTGGAAAAGCCTGGTCGCCTCGCCGGAAGACGCGACCTACAACAACTGCCATTTCACCGAATTCGAATATGTCTCAACGGGCCACTACACTCATTTTCAGGGCGAACTTTACAGTCGCAAAACCTGGATTCCCGGCCAGCAGGTCGAAGTGAGTTATTTTTATCCCGACTACACCTACATCAACTGGGGGCAGTTTCCCGTCTTGGAAGCTTTTCCGGATATGAGGTATCGACTGGTCATCCTCGGCAAACATTCGGGCCAATACCATGGCGTGCTAACCGGACGGATTTCCAGCACGGCATCCGTTCCCCAGTACCTGAGAGGCCGCCCTCTCTTCACCAAGGAACCGGATGGAAGGCAGGAGGTTCATGGCTATGAAAAAGGAACCTACATCGCTTCCGTGTTCACCCCGGCCACCACGGGCGATCACCTCCGGGAACATGTTTTCCACACAACGGTCGCCCTACCTCACGGAACCGTCGGCAAGTCTCTCCGGACGGTTCGGATAGAAGGGCCCGGAGGCAGCCTTTTGAAGGAGGAAACCCAAATCAAGACCGGCACGGGGTACGCGACGCTGACCACCAAGCTCAACACCTACGATTCCAACGGCCGGCTCGAACTCACGACGGTCAACGGCCGCGTCATCTACGAGGCGTCATGGTTGAACGGCCGCCTCGATTCCGAGACCGACGAACAGGGCATCGTCACCACTTTCGATGATTATGATGCGGAAGGTCGAGTCACACAGGAAACGCGTCTCGGTATCGTCACAGTCCGCGCCTACGATCCAGCTGGGAATTTGACGTCATCTACCCGCAGTTCCGGAGGATTGAGTCTGTCCACTTCCAGAGGATACGATCTTTCGGGCCGGATCACTTCCGAAACGTCCGAGGACGGACTAACGGCAGGAACGGTTTACACCGCTGGCGGGCGGATCAGCACGCTGACCCGTGCCGACACCTCCACGGAAATCACGGAGACCTATCTGGATGGCCAGACCCAATCCATCACCGGCGCCGGCGTCGTCGCCCGGTATTTCGACTACGGTGCCGATGTCGACGGTTTCTGGCGAAAGGAATCCATCGGCTCGGAGACTTCGCCCCGATATTCCCAAAGCTGGCGCACTCGGGAAGGCGAGACACGGCTCACCGCCGTCAGCGGCCCCGCCGGCCCCATTTACACAACGACCGCTTTCGATGCGAATTTTGTCGGTCGTCCAGCCTCGCGCACCGTTCCCGGAGAAGCAGCCATCCTGCTCGCTTACGATCCAGATACTGGTGCCTTGGTCAGGCAAGCGAGGGATTTGAACGAGAACGGTCTCATCGACGAGGAAAGCGACGCCATCGAACAAACCGCCTCCAATTATGTCGAGGATGGCGGAAGTTGGTTTAGAGAAACCGTTTCCAGCCGGTTCGAAACGGACGGCAGCACAGCGGCCTCGATTGTATCCACCACTCGCGAGCAACTAACCGGTCTCCCTATCGGCATCGCTTCCATCACCGAGTCCATCGACTCCCAAGGCCACATCACCACCCGCACCACCGCCATCAATCGCACCATCCGAACGGTCACCGTCACCACCGATGTTCCCAACTCCACCTTGGATGGGGTAGAAATCAGCGTTGACGGAAAGCTCCAATCGACCACCACTCCGACAGTTTCCACGCCTACTATTTACAGCACCTACGATGCCTTGGGGCGTCCCACCAACATAACTTCACCTCGGGGAGTGGTGACAAGCACCACCTATCACCCGACAACGGGACAGGTCACCAGCGTCACCCACGCCGGAAAGCAAACCTCCTACACCTATTATCCCACGGGAAGTCCGGGAGCCGGAAAAGTCGCCACCGAAACCCAGCCCGACACAAAAGTCATCCGCACCTCCTACACCCTGCGCGGAGAAGTCTTCCGTGTCTGGGGCGGGGCCACTTACCCGCTTGAGCGCATCTACGACGCTTACGGCCAGCAGCAGTTTCTCAAAACATACCGTGCCGGCACTGGCTGGAACGGTACCACCTGGCCCACCTCGCCGGGCACTGCCGATACCACGGAATGGACCTACTACGAAGCCACTGGTCTTCTCAATCAGAAATTCGATGCCGCATCCAAGGCCACCACCTATACCTATCAAGCTGCCAGCGGGAAGCCCGATACTCGCCAGCGTGCCCGAGGCCCAATCACCACCTATACTTGGAACTCCCTCGGCCTTCCTGAAAGCGTCACGCACAACGATGGCACCCCTTCCGTCAATCACACCTATGACCGAGCCGGACGCTCTAAAACGCTTGTGGATGCCGCGGGTGCCCACAATTTCACCTATCCGGACGAGCTGACGACCACTGAAACGATTACAGGGGGCGTTCTCGATGGCGTCACCCGCACGCTCACGCTGGACACTTATCAAAGACTCTCGTCCACGGGTGTCACCTCCGGTTCGGAAGCGCATTCCAACGACTACCACTACACCACAACCTCCCGATTGAATGATGTCGCCACCGGCGCGGAAACCGCCACTTACGGATACCTCGCGAATTCTGATTCCATCCAGTCCCTAACCTTCAAATCCGGCAGCACCACTCGCCTCGCCACCACGCGGAGCTATGACACTTCTGACCGTCTCGATGGCGTCACCCACACTTATAATACCTCGCAATTCCAATCCTTCGGCGTCTCCGAGTTCGACTCAATGAACCGTCGCAAAAAAATCACCCGCGAAGACAACACCCGTTGGAACTACGGCTATAACGATAAGGGCGAGGTCATCTCCGGCACCCGCGTAAAAACCGCACCACCTAACACCCCCGTTCCCGGTTGGAGCCACGCCTACAGCTTCGATGAAATCGGCAATCGAAAAACCGCCACCACCAACGGACGGGTTTCCACTTATCCTCCTGCCAACGCCCTCAATCAGATTGTGGAACGCTCGATTCCACGAGCCTTTGATGTCATCGGCAAGGCAAGCAC
>JAYTEI010000406.1:0-5473 GCA_043735445.1 Akkermansiaceae bacterium
GGAATTGCAGAAAGTGCCATTCTGCGGGTGTTGGCGCGGGTTTGAGGGTCGAAATCGGCACGGGCCAGTCGTAGAGCGGGGTTCGGGGGATGGCGAGGAATTTCTCCACAACGCCACCCGGAAGTATTGGGTCGCATAGCGGGGACGGTTGCTATACGACTGACGGGCCATGAAAATCGATGAAATCCTTCATAAGACCTCGGATGTATGCCGCCTGAAGCGTTACAGCTATGCGACGGAGAAATCTTACGCGGGCTGGATCCGGTCGTATAGCAGGGAACTCGTGACGATGCCTGCGGCGTGGACAAGCGAGGAGAAGGCCGGAGAGTTCCTGACCCGGATCGCGAAAAAGGGAGTGGCGGCGGCTACGCAGAGCCAGGCGCTCAATGCCTTGGTTTTCCTTTATGGCCAGGTGCTCGGGACACCGCTGGGAAATGTGGAAGCGCTGCGGGTGCGCCGCCCGGCGGTGGTAAGGACGGCACTTACCGCGGATGAAACGCGGTCACTGTTGGGCGCGATGGAAGATCATGCGGGTTACCCGACGCGGCTGGTGGTGCAATTGCTATACGGCTGCGGGCTGCGGGTGACGGAGCCGCTGGAATTGCGAGTGAAAGACGTGGATGTGGAGGCGGGACAATTCGTGGTGCGTGCGGCCAAAAACAACAAGGACCGGGTGGTCGCGCTGCCGGAATGTCTGGGCGAGGGGATGGCCGCCCAGTTACGCGTGGCAAAGGCGGTCGCGAAGGGCGATCAGGAAGCGGGTTTGCCAATCGCGCTGCCTGACTTGCTCGCGGTGAAGATTCCGAGAGCCCGATTCGACACGGGTTGGGCATGGGTTTTCCCAACCTCAAAGGCCATCGCCGATCCGAGGACCGGGGAGCAGGTCCGCTGGCGGATGCACGAGGTGAATGTCCAGAGAGCGGTCAGAAAAGCGGCGGACAAGGCTGGCTTGTCGGTGAAAGTGACGCCGCATGTGCTGCGCCACACGTTCGCCACCCACGCGCACCATGCGGGAGCTGCCGCGAGGGATCTGCAGGCGGTGCTCGGCCATACCAAGCTGGAAACGACGATGGGGTATCTGGAAGCAAGACCCGCGAACGTGCGCAGTCCATTGGATTCGCTGTAACCGGAGGGACCGGCCCCGGCTAACCGGCATCCCCGCTCATCCTCGCCGGATCGAGCAAATCCGCCAACTCTCCCGCCGTCAGTCCCAGATCATCCAACCTACTCTCACAAATCTCTCTAACCGTCCGGCCGCTGGCGACGGATTCCTTGGCGATGGCGGCCGCCCGGTCGTAGCCGATGCGCGGGGCCAGCGCGGTGACCATCGAGAGCGAGAGTTCGATGAGTTCGTTGCAGCGTTTTTTATCCGCCTCGATGCCTTCGATGCAACGCTCGCGGAAGGCGTCCGCGACGTTTCCTAACAAGCTGATGGACTCCAGCAAACAGGCGGCGAGCAGGGGCATCGAGACGTTGAGTTCGAGGAAACCACCGGCACCGCACCAGGCGATTGTCGTTTGGTTTCCCGCGACGCGGGCGGCGACCATGGTCACGGCCTCGGCCATCACCGGGTTGACTTTTCCCGGCATGATCGAGGAGCCGGGCTGGGTGGTGGGCAGCCGGATTTCCCCCAACCCGCAGCGGGGGCCGGAGGCTAACAAGCGGATGTCGCAGGCGATCTTGTGCAGGGAAACGGCGATGGTCGCGAGCTGGCCGTGAGCTTCGACACAACCGTCCTTGGACGCCTGCCCTTCGAAATGGTTTTCCGCTTCCTTAAATGGAATTCCCGTCATTTCCGCCAGCCGGGCGATGGTTTTCGCGGCGAAGTCGGGATGCGCGTTGAGTCCCGTCCCCACCGCCGTGCCGCCGAGCGGAAGTTCCAACAACGCATCCATGGCTCTCTTGGCCCGTGACGCACCGAGCGCGGCCTGCCGCGCCCAGCCGCCGAATTCCTGGCCGAGCCGGACGGGCGTGGCATCCATCAGGTGAGTCCGGCCGATTTTGAGAACCCCGTGGAACTCCCTCGCCTTGTCGTCCAGCGCGGCGGCCAGATTCGCAAGCGCTGGAACGAGCCGATGCCGGATCTCCCAAGCCGCCGCCAAGTGGATGGCGGTGGGAAATGTGTCGTTCGAGGATTGGCCGAGGTTGACGTGGTCATTGGGATGCACGGAACCGCCGCAGCGGTTCGCGATCACTTCGTTGACGTTGGTGTTGGTGGAGGTGCCGGAGCCTGTCTGATAGATGTCCACCGGGAATTGCGCGTCGTGTTTCCCGCCGGCGATCTCAGTGGCGGCCCCGGCGATTTTCCCGGCCAGCGCGGGATCTAGCAGGCCGAGCTCCGCGTTGGTTTCCGCGGCGGCTTTTTTGATCAGGCCGTAGGCGTGGATGAGCGGCGGCGGCAGGCGGGTGCCGGAGATGGGGAAATTGAGCACTGCCCGCTGGGTGGATGCGCCGTAGAGGGCCCCGGCGGGTATTTCCATTTCGCCCATCGAGTCGCGTTCGGTTCGTGTGGTCATGTTAGTCGAGTTTCAGACGGGCCGCCTGTTTGAAGAAAACATCGAGGTTTCCGCCGGATTCCGCGAGCAGTTTTTCGAAGACCGGCATCTTGTCGGCGTAGATGTTGAGCGAGACGATGTGGCCGTTGTTGAGGTCTTCATGGAGCCAGGATTCGAGGCCGTGGCCACCCCAGCGGCGGCGGAGTTCGCGGAACTGATCGCGCAGTTTGGCAAGGATCGCCGCTTTTTTCTCACGCATTGCCGGCGCGGGTTGGGCGGACGCGTAGAGGGCTTGGAGATTCCAGCGGGCGCGGTCGATTTCACGGTAGAACTCGCGGCGTTTGACCAGACGGCCTTGGTATTTCCGCAGGTCGGCGAGGCGCCCTTCGTGTTTCAACCAGCGTTTCACGCCTTCCTCCGCGACGACGTTGGCGAGCGATTCATTGAAGACCGTGTCGCCCCAGTGGAAGACCTTGCGATGGGTGAGTTCGTGGAAAATTGTTTCCGCCAGGTCGATGTCCGGGTAGCCCACAAACGTGTTGAGAACCGGATCATGAAACCAGCCAAGGGTGGAGTAGGCGTCCACGCCGCCGATGAAAACATCGTAGCCGCCGGATCGCAGCTTGCCGGCGAGCTCGACGGAATCCTGCTCGCGGAAGTAGCCGCGGTAGTCCATCTCGCCGACGGCGGGGTAGAACCAAGTCTTCGGTTTCAGCGAGAATTCGGGGGCGGCGTAGAGCACCCAAACGACGTGCTCGCGCCCGAGATCAGCATATTTCCCGTAGCTTTCATCGCCGGGCAGCGAGAGATGGTCGCTGGCAAAGCGCCGGATTTTTTCCACCGCCACGAGTTGGCGGCGCAAGCCGGGCGAAGTTACCGGATCGGCGATGACTTGCGTGTTAGAGCGGCTTTTATGGAGAATTTCAAATTGTCCGTCGATGGCTTGGCGATAGAAATAAAAAGTCTGGCAGGACGGGAGAATCACTAACAGCGCCGCGATCACGGGGAGTAACAAAGGGGAAAATCGTGGCATGGCGTTGAGAGGGATTTTTAACCGCGAATTCACGCGAATTCACGCGAATAAGAGATTTTGGGATTTCTGTTCATCATTCGCGTGAATTCGCGTTCATTGGCGGTTTCACTTTCGTGCGATGCCGCCGGGTATTTCCCCTTTCCTAACGGGTGGGATTTCTCTAAACGTCGCCGGACATGAGCCAAATCGTTCTCTTATTCTCCGGTCAAGGCGCCCAAAAAGTGGGCATGGGCAAGGACTGGGTGGAATGCTCCGCCACCGCCCGCAAGATGGCCATGCTGGCTGACAAGACGCTTGGATTTCCACTCTCGGACATCATGTTCGACGGACCCGATGAGGAGCTAACCAAAACCTCGCGCTGCCAACCCGCACTCTATCTGCACGGGCTGATGGCGCTCGCCCTGGTCCGCGAGAGGTTGCCTAACTTGGTGCCGGTCGCCGCCGCCGGGCTGTCGCTGGGAGAATTTACGGCTCACGCGGCGGCTGGCAGTTTTTCGTTTGAGGACGGACTGCTGCTTGTCGCCCGCCGTGGGGAATTCATGGAAGCGGCTTGTCAGGCGACCCAAGGCGCGATGGCCGCGCTGATCGGCGGCGATGAGGCGCAGGTCCGCGCGCTCGCCGCCGCGACCGACGTGGATGTGGCGAATCTCAACGCGCCCGGCCAGATCGTGATTTCCGGCACGGTGGCCGGGATCGATGCCGCGATCGCCCAAGCTAAGGATTTCGGCATCCGCCGCGCGATCAAACTGAACGTCGCCGGAGCCTATCACTCGCGGCTGATGCGGAACGCGCAGGAACTGTTAGCCGCTGAGCTGGCCACGGTTTACATCCAGCCGCCTGCCCTGCCAGTCATTTGCAATTTCGGGGCGACTGCGGTTTCCGATCCTGCAGAGATTCGCAGGATGTTGGAAATGCAAGTCACCGGCTCAGTGCGCTGGACAGAGTCGATCCAAGCACTGATCGCGATGGGCTATACGACCTTCCTCGAACTCGGTCCCGGCAAGGTGATCGCCGGACTCATTTCAAAAATCGACAAGGAGGCCCGCGTCCATTCCGTCGAGGATTCAGCCTCGTTAGAAGCGGTGGTGGAAGCTCTTTCCTAACTGGGAAAGCAGGTCTGAAGAAATTCCCAAAAAAGTGATTGCGCAGTCTGGAGCGGGTCCATAGCTTCCGCCACCCAAGCGGGACATGGAGCGGTAGCTCAGTTGGTTAGAGCGCCAGCCTGTCACGTTGGAGGTCGCGGGTTCGAGTCCCGTCCGCTCCGCCATCCCCGTTTCGGTCAATCAACCCCGCCTGCAAAGGCGGGGTTTTTCCGGGGGGGTCATTGGCCGTGAGCCATCCCATTTCAGCGGAGAAATCCGTCCACTTCCCGCGAAGGCGCGAAACGCTCGCTCGACTACGAGGCCCGTTTCAAATGCAAGTGAGTCGCCGAGCAAACCCGGGGATTTGAGCCATCCGGCCATCAATCAACGGGAAATTGCCTCTGCCCTTGCGCTTCCTCGGTTTCCCCCATACATCCGGCCCATGCCTACTGTCGCCATCGTCGGACGCCCCAATGTCGGAAAGTCCGCCCTCTTCAACCGCCTTGCCGGGAGGAAGATCGCTATCGTCCACGACCAGCCGGGCGTCACTCGCGACCGCATCGCGGCTCCTTCCAAGGCCACCCAGGTCGCCTGCACGCTCATCGACACCGGCGGCATCGGCGGCAACATCGACGACGGCTTTGAAGAGCAAGTCACCATCGAGGCTGACATCGCGATGCAAACCGCCGACTTGATTCTGTTCGTGGTCGATGCCCATGACGGCCTCACCGCCATCGACCAGGCGCTCGCGCAAAAACTCCGCAAGGCCAAGCCGCCCGTGCTGCTCGTCATCAACAAAGTGGACGACGACAAGCACGAGAATTCCCATTCCGACTTCACCCGCCTCGGTCTTGGCAACAGCG
>JAYTEI010000407.1:0-2454 GCA_043735445.1 Akkermansiaceae bacterium
CGCAGCAGACCTGCTGCCTTTCCTGCCGAAATTCCACCACGCCCTACTTGACCTCACGCGTTCCGACCCGGCGACGGAGGAAGATGATACCCGCCTGCGAGTGGTCCTCGAACTCATGAAGCTCGCCCGGCAAAAGAAATTGCTGAGGTTCTCCCAATGGCTGGCCGCAGTTCCCGCCAATAACCTGCCGGACAACCTCTTGAGCCTCATGCTGCTCTACGCTCTCCATGCCGACAGCGACCTTGACGCGGAAAAATTTATCATAGCCTCTCAAGCAATCCCGAACTCGAAAGAAACATCATGTCTGTCGCCGAAAAACTAATAGCCCAAGGCCGTGTTGAAGGCCGTGAGCAAGGACGAACCGAAGGCCAGGAAAAAGGTCTATGGATCGGCAAAATCCAGACCTTGGAGGAGTTTTTAAATCTTAAATCAGCCTGTTAGTCCTCGTGAGGCGTTGGGAGCCATGGATTTGGCAGAACTCGAAGCGCTTCACCGCGAGCTGCACCGCCTTATGAGACACGCTTCAAGCCGCAGTGATTGGCTCGTTTTCAAAAACCCACATTCACGCCACACCGAGGATTCGCGCATTGTCGAAATCATAGGGCGTCAGCTCGAGGACGATGCGCTCGTCGATGGAAAATGCGGCCTTCGCCTCGGTGAGCGGTTTCGAGAGATGCGCGAGGATCAATTTCCCGTTAGGAAGCTCCACCCGATAGAGCACCGGGTTGAGGTTTTCCAAAATTTTCCCGACGGCGTGGATCGTGGCATCTGGCATGGCGTGAGCGAGTCTTGCCCGCTGTCATGCCAAGGACAAGCCTTGGGCAGCGCCAGTTTCCGGCCAATTCCTGAGAGGGAATGATGACCTTGCTTGACGGAAAGCTCAGGACGAGCATGATCCCGCGCGACGCACCGTCACACTCGTTTGACGCGCTAGATTCCCAACCTTTCTCACACCCTCCACTGTCATGAAGATCCATTTTTCCACCGCCATTGCCGCCCTCGGCTGCGTCCTACTGGCCTCGTGCTATCCTTACGACGAGAGCAAAAAAAAGAGTAAACCTCCCAAGCAGACTCAGAAAACCATGACCGCTGCCGAGCAACAAAAGCTCAAGGAACAACGGGAGCGCATGAAGGAAAAGGAAGACCTCGCGAATAAGGAAATGCCGCCGACCCCAGGCACCGAAACGCCTCCCACTACGCCCGGTGAAACCGTCACTCCTCCCACTGTGGAAAAGCGCTCGGAATACCCGGTCGCGATGAAAGCTCCCGGCAAAGAGGGCTACGTTTTGAGTCCCTTCAACAACAAACTCATCGACGTGAAAGGCATGCCCAGCGGGCAACTCGTGTCAGACCCGACGTATCCCGAGTCCGCCAAGAAGTTCTTCCGCGTGCCTTGAGAAATTTTGATTCCCGGTAAACCCTATCCAGGAAAACCGACCGGGTCCGGCGCACTGGACCCGGTCTTTTGCTTTTCATGAAGACCGATTTCCCAACCATCACCATCCTCGGCGGCGGGCTGCTCGGCGGCTCGCTCGCCTTGGCACTCGCCGCGCTGGAAAACCCGCCGGTTGTCCGTCTCTGGGCACGCAAGGAGGAAGCCCTCGACGCCGCAAAAAAACTCGGGATCACCGGGATCACCCGCGACCTCAGCCAAGCCGTTAGAGACACGAGTTTGGTGATTCTAGCAGTCCCGGTCGGTGCGATGGCGGACTTGGTGAGAGCCGCGTTGGATGCCGGTTTGCCAGCCGGTTGCTTGATCACCGATGTGGGGAGCGTGAAACGCGTGCCGCACCGGAGAATCACGCCGCTGTTAGTCGGCCGCGACGTTCGCTTCATCGGCAGTCACCCGATGGCCGGCTCCGAGCGCAACGGCCTGTCCGCCGTCACCCGGAACTTGTTTCACAACGCCGCCTGCTTGCTCACCAATGACGACGGCGCACCCGCCGCACAAACCGAGGCGCTGGAGCGATTATGGAAAACTATCGGCTGCCGCACCTCGTGGATGAGTGCCGCGATCCACGACGAACTCGTCGCGAGGGTCAGCCACCTGCCGCACCTCATCGCCGCCAGCGCCGCGCGGGTGTGTTTGAAAGATCCGTCCGAGGGCCGCTTTGGCGGAGGCGGCTTGCGCGATACCACGCGTGTCGCCGCCGGAAATCCCGCGATGTGGGCGGAAATCGTCATTGAGAATCGCTCGGCCCTCACCGGCCTGCTTGAGGAAACCATCGCCGACTTGCGCGAAATTCTTGCCAGCCTTGAGAGCGGCAACCAAGAACAAGCCCGGCAATGGCTCACCACCGCCAAGCAGCGACGCGACCCTCTGAACTCACCCCAATAGCCACTTTTTGCCACTTCCCATGTCGGAATTTCGAGTTAGATCCATTTCAAAACTTCACGCGGAGTTCAGCGTCCCGGGTGACAAAAGCATGTCCCATCGCGCCGCCATCCTCGGCG
>JAYTEI010000408.1:0-5468 GCA_043735445.1 Akkermansiaceae bacterium
GCCACTTTTTCCAGAAAAATGGCTGTTCATTTTTGAAAGCGACTTCTGAATCGCGCGGTGTCACGCATTCACTTGCTACCCGCCGCCCTGTTTGGCTTCTCTGCCCTTGTCGCCCTGCCGCTTTTTGCGGAGGAGCGACCTCAGCTCCAGATCATCAACGGTAGCAAGGAAATCATCGACGTTTTCTGGCAGGAGTCCGCGACCGTGCGAGTGGCGAACGGTAGCGTCGAGCCAGGGAAAAATCACGTCATTTCCACCACGCTCGGCCATCGGTTCGTGGTCGTCGGTCGCGAGGATAAGATTGAAGCGACGGTGACCTCGCAGGTGCCGATCCAAGGGTTCCGCTTCGATCCTGCCGGGAAAGACGGCATTCCCGCCTTCTACACCCAGATCGAGCGGGTGCGGGGTTTCCCGATCATCGCCTCGGCCAAAGTAAATCCTTATGCCCTGAAGGAAGCCGCCTACATCTGTGACCTGATGCTGGCGAAGCGCGCGGATGTGCTGAAGGCGATGATCCAAAGTGGCGCGCGGTTGTCGATCCTTGCCCACACTGAGTTCACCTGTGATCTGCCAGAGTGCGGTGGCTATGCGGACGAGCCAGTCGCGGACTTCGAGGCATTTTCAGCCAGAGATTTTTGGGATGCACGGGCCCGTGGCACCGGCGGCAGCGAGACGGACCCCTTCGCCACTTGCGCAGAGGAAAATCTTCTCAGCTACCCCGGAGATCCGTATGCCACTGAGAATATCCTGATCCATGAGTTTGCCCACAGCATCCACCTGCGAGGTATGAAAAACGTCGATCCCACCTTCGATACCCGTTTGCGCCAAGCCTATGACGCCGCGATGAAGGCCGGGCTATGGAAAACCAAATACGCCAGCGTCAACGACCGCGAGTATTTCGCCGAGGGCGTGCAGTCGTGGTTCGATAACAACCGCGAACCCGACCACGATCACAACCATGTGAACACCCGCGCCGAGCTTATCGAGTATGATCCCGCCCTCGCCGCGCTTTGCCGGGAGGTTTTTGGAAACACGGAGATCAAATACACCAAAGTCCCCACCCGCTTGACCGGCCACATGGCGGGCTATGATCCCGCCACCGCCCCCACTTTCGTCTGGCCGGAGCGGCTGAGTGCGATTAAAGACGCCATCCGCGCCCACGCCGTGAACCGCAAGTAACGGCTTCTTCTACGGGTAGAGCACGCGGGCACGGTCAACCATTTTCAACTTGTGAATCGTGACAAAATCCCCTGACAAAAAGCCTGTCCCATAGTCGTGTCACGCGCCCAAATCGGACCTTGGGAAAAATGTTAGCAAGCTCTTGCGCCAGGTCAGCTCTCGGGCTATTGGGCGAACGCCCACCCAGCATGACAATCATGATGTGACATGAAGCATGCATCGGGCCACCACTCTTTGAAATCAACCGTGCCCCTCTCGAAAATCACCAAGCTCGCATTCCTAACCGCCTCGTTCGCCCTCGCGCCTGCGACATCAAAGGCTGGCCAGATAGGCAACTTCATCTATTCCGACGACGGAACCTCCATCACCATCACCGGCAATAACTTCGTCGGGACGAAGCCGATTGTCATCCCTGCCATCATTGATGGCAAGCCGGTCAGGGCGATCGGGTCGTGGGCCTTTTTTGGTTCCCATATCGCGGGAGTAATTATTCCCTCCGGAGTCACCAGTATCGGAGATTGGGCATTCGCTTACGCCGACAACCTGATCACGGTGACATTTCCACCCTCGGTCACCCGCATCGGCGATTATGCATTCGCCGGAGTTGAGAACTACGAGCGGGGATCTCCAGTGTTATTTTCACCGGCAATGCTCCGGCTGTCGGACGCAAGCCGTTCAAGGATGCTGTTTCGGGCTTCAAGATTTTCGTAGAGAAGAAAGGTCCCACCGGTTTCACCGTGCCGAGATGGAACGGTTACAAGGTGTCCAAACCCGCCCCAGAGATCCAAGTCTTCGATCCTGCGGTTCCTCGCGATGATTATTACAAATTCCCTTATCTCGACAGCGGAGTCTCAAGCCTCAAATTCAAAGACATTCTGGTGGGTGGGAGTAGCATTTGGAAAACCTTGCTGATTCGCAATGTCGGCTCGCGCAGCCTCTCCGGTTTGAAACTGAAGATTACTGGCGCTGCTCCCGGCGATTTCGTTGTCAAGGGTCTGCCCCACGACAAACTAAAGCCCGGTGGCGTGGCGGTTCTTAAGGTCCGCTTCAAGCCGCTGACCCATCGCCTACGGGAGGCGGAACTGTGTATCATCAGCAACGACGGAGATGAGAATCCATTCGTGGTCCGTCTGAGGGGACGTGGGTTGAAAGCCCTTGAGTGATCTCTGTCGCTCTCCCCTTTCCCCGCCCTCCGGTCAGGCCTCCAAACCATTTCAGATGAATGAATAGGGTCAGAGTGAATAGGTACCAGTGAAAGCGCCGGGATAAACCGGTTTGAAACTGAGAATGAACCGGTAAGGTCCCGGTAATCGAGCATTGAGGGGCAATTGATTCGTTTCACGGGTCTCCCGCTGGAGTGGTAGAACCCGCGGCGACAGATTATCTCCGCCTCGTATAAGTGGGGTCAATAAATGAGACCAGATTTCGCAATTCAACATTTCAATCGCCTCGTAGAAGTCGATTTCCTGTTCCCTATCGGAAACCGCTTCCTTAAGAACGAGGGCATTCTTTTTCATCGGCTGATCAACAAGCGTGCTTGGAGCTCATCCAACGACACATCCAACGACAGCCAGGTGGCCTTGCCGGATTCGATGATTTCGGAACGACTGGCCAGAACCTTGCCGTGCCAAGCGGGCGATGGGTAGTCGATTCCTGGCAGTCGCAAGGAAGGACGATTTGCCTCCGGCCATGTCCGGTCCGCGACCATTCCGAATCGCCCATGCCAATGGGTAGCCGGTGGAAAAGCGCTTTCGCTCATTATCATCGCCCCACCATTGGCCACCGCGGATCGGAGTCCGCCGCTCCTTGCTACCCACCACTTTCAGTTACACCCGGATTCGTTCCGTATTGTTCTGGCTTTTCAATTCGCTTGGCGCTCAAGCCCGCCACCGGTAACTTCCCGCCGATGACCGACTGCGACGAGATCGCCTTCTTCGATTTTCAGGCCACTGAGAAAAGCGCTTCACCTCGGACGCTGGCGAATTACCGCGACGCGCTGGTCGCCTATCAGCGCTGGTGCGGCGGAAAATTCAGCGGCTGGCGGGCGGCGGTGGGGGACGATTTCCGGGACTATTTGTTCGCGCTGATGAAGCAGGGATTCAAGCGGGCGACCATCCGGCTGCGCTTCGCGGCGCTGCGGTCGTTTTATAAATTCCTGGTGCTGCGCCGGGGGATGGCCCGCAGCCCGGTGGCCGAAGTGCTGCTGCCGAAACCGGAGCGCGGGCTGCCGGTGGTGCTGACGATCTCGCAGATCGACGAGCTGCTAGGGATGCCGTTGCGGGCTGAGCCGGACAAGAAATCACCGCCGTGGTTGCCCGTGCGGGATGCGGCGATCTTGGAGCTTTTTTACTCATGCGGGCTGCGGATTTCTGAGCTGTTAGCGCTGGATGTGCAGCACGTTGATTTCCTCGGCGAATCGGTGCGGGTCATGGGAAAAGGCTCGAAGGAGCGGATCATCCCGGTCGGCGGGCCGGCGCTTGCGGCGATCCAGCGCTACCGCCAGCAAGCGGCCGTCACCTCCGGGCCGTTGTTTCTGAGCAGTCGCCAGCGCCGGATCACTCAGCAGGCGGTCGATCAGTTGCTCAAGAAATACTTGAAACGCAGTAGCATCCCCTTCGCCATCAGCCCGCACAAACTCCGCCACAGCTTCGCCACCCACCTGCTAGATGCCGGGGCCGATCTCCGCAGCGTGCAAGCGTTGCTCGGCCACGCCTCACTTTCCACCACCCAGATTTACACCCATGTGACCAAGGAGCGACTCAAGCAAGCTTACGACACCGCCCATCCCCGCGCTTGAAAACCATCACCCGTCTGCTCGTGAAATTCAGTTGGATCTGTGGCTTGCTCGGGGCCACCGCATGTTCGAATCAAATGGCTTTGCGACCGTTTGCCCGCGATTCACGGGACGAGCTAGCAGCACGAGTGCGCGCAGCTCCAGAACTCGCGGTGCTGTTCGTGGGTAACAGTTATAGCTTCGGCGTGCCGCGGGCGTTTTCCCAACTCGCCGCCGCCCACGGGAAAAAGGTCCGCGTCGGCCACTCGACTAACAGCGGCTGGTCGCTGGCGATCCATGCGGAAAACCCCGGGACTTTGAGGAAAATCCGCGAAGGGAAATGGGACATCGTGGTCCTCCAAGAGCACAGCGAGATTCCCGCGCTGCCTGCTAGAAAGCGGGCGGCGGCGATGTTTCCGCCGCTGCGGCAGCTCGTCAGCGAAGTGCGCAGTCATGGGGCGATTCCCGTTCTCTACCAGACATGGGGTCGCCGCGATGGGGAAAAAGGCATCTGGCGTGATGATTTCCACGCGATGAACTCGCGGCTGCGCGACGGCTATCAGGCAGCTTCTAAAAACGTCGGCGGCGTGGTGGTGGTGGCCGTTGGCGACGGCTGGGAGGGCGAGATTTCCGCAGGCCGTGGCGGCGGGTTGTTCATGGACGATGGCAGCCATCCTTCAGCCGCCGGCAACGCACTCACAGCGGAAATGTTTTATGAAGCCATCTTCGGAAAATGACAAAGGAGAGCACGCGGCTCCCCTTTGAAGTTCGGAATCTATCCGGGCTTATTGAAAGACATAGACCACAAAGTTCACCTTGGTGGAGAAGCCGGAGCCGCTGACTTTGTGGAAGGCGAGCTGGGTGTAAACCGCTTTTTTGGTGGTGAGGCTCGTTCTAACCGCAGCCGTGTCGGGGAGTCGGTTACCGACAATTTTGTCGGTATAGACCGTGGTGTCAGACGAGGCGGACTTGAAACTGGTTGAGAATCCAGGACCCATCAGCTCGCCTTTGCTGCCGATGGTGAACTTGACGAGTTGTCCCTTCTTGAATTTTGGGATGCCTGTTGGAACTGCCGTGATCTTGGGCCGTCCGGTCAGTCCGGCCACGGTGGATACCACGTCTTGGACCTTGAGGCTGAACTTGGTGCCTGGAGGCAGGTTGTAGTAATTTCTACCGGCAGGGCCGGCAGCTTGGGCTTGGGTGAACGGGAGTAGTGCGGCGCCGCACACGATCAATTGGAGGAGTAGTTTTTTCATGGGAGTGGTTTAAGTGCGGTGGGGGCTAGCAATAGGGCCGTGCGCCGACAAGTGGAAATTGTTCAGTGGAAATTGTTCTGCTAGCGGTTCACGGCCAGGGTGTTTGGCTGGCTAGGGGCAGCAAGGTCGGGTTTGGGTGGGGAGGCGGAGGGCTTCGGCGCACTTCTCGGTGTAGTGGTAGAAGGCGGCGTTGAGCGAGGTGAACTTTTCTTGCGGGTTGAGCGCGAGGATGGCTCCACGCAATAGAGCCAGGTTTTTCG
>JAYTEI010000409.1:0-2447 GCA_043735445.1 Akkermansiaceae bacterium
ACCTGGCAGGCTACTTCACCAAACAAAGCAAAGACCTCAGCGACAAGCTCGTTGAGTCGATTCAGGACATGATGGATCGTCCGAAAGTCATCCGCTCCGGCTGCCGGACGCACTCCGAATAACGGAACTAACTTTTGGCATAGGGTCTAGGCGCAAGGAAGTGCTGGACGAAGGGAGGGTTGATAAGGTGAAGCTAGCCATGGTTCTTTCGCTGTGAAAGCTAGGTCCAGCAAGAGTTCGCGGGGTGTGGGACAGGCTCTATTTATCTCACCATTCTCACCACGGCCACCGCACAGGCTTTGTAGTTCGGCTGCCGCGAGTGCGGGTCGAAGGCCGAGTGTGTTAGGTTGTTCACCTCCGGGTAATGCATCGGGATGAAGATCTGGCCGCGTTGCACGGTCGGCGCGAGATAGACGGCGACGGTGATTTCTCCACGCCGAGAGCGGACTGTTACCGGGTCGCCTTCCTTTACGCGGAGCTTGCGGGCGTCGGCGGGGTGGATCTCCAGATAGACGTGTTCCGGGTAGAGTTTTTTGAGGATGTCGGACTTGCCGGTACGGGTCTGGGTGTGCCACTGGCTGCTGGTGCCACGGCCAGTTAGTAGGAGGAACGGGAACTCGAAATCCACCGGCTCGGGCATCTCGGCGGGCGGCGAGAACAGGAACTTCGCTTTGCCGTTAGGCGTGTAGTAAACGCCGTCCTCGAACAAGCGGCGTTCAGATGATGTGGCTGAGACGCCCGCACTCCCTGAGGGAAATGGCCACTGGATGCCGCCGAGCTGATCGATCATTTCATAGCCAGCGATGCCAGTGATGTCACAAGGACGGTCCTTGGTTAGATCTCGCAATAATTTGAAGGCGGCTTCCGGGTTGGTCCATTTTTCAAACAAGTCACCGCAGCCCCAAGCATTGGCGATGAGCCGGAAGATCCGGAAGTCCGACAACGCCTGGCCGGGTGCCTTTCTAACCGTCTTGAGAGTGCCGATCCGCCGCTCCGAGTTGATGAAGCAGCCGTCCTTCTCGCCCCAGCCGGCGGCGGGCAGGACGAGGTCGGCGACCTGTGCACTCTCGGTGGTGGCATACATGTCCTGCACCACCAGAAATTCGAGTTTTTCGCGCAGCGCGGCGAGTCGGCCGGAGTCGATCCACGAGTGAAATGGATTGGTCGCCACGATCCACAGCGCCTTGATTTTCCCGGACTCTGCGGCGGCGAGGATCTGATCGTAGGCAAGCGGGTAATCCGACGGGATGTTAGCCAACGGAATGCCGAGTCCGGCGGCGACTTTTTCCCGGTGCGCCGCGTCCGAGAAATCGTGCCCGCCGACGAGCGAGGTGGTGTTAGAAAATAAGCGCGAACCCATCGCATTGCATTGGCCGGTGATCGAGTTCGGCCCGGTGCCGGGCTTGCCGATGTTGCCGGTGATCAGGCACAGATTGATGATCGCCTGCGCCGTCCGCACGCCTTCGTGGGACTGATTCACGCCCATCGTCCACCACCAAGAGACGCGCTTATTAGGATCGGAAACGGTGCGAGCGAGTTCTTCGATCACTTCCACCGTCTGGCCAGTTCTATCAGTGACCTCGGCAGGCGAGTAGTCTTTGAGAAATTCCGTAAAATCCTCAATGCCTTCGGTGTTAGCCAACGATGCGGCATCCACTCGGCCATCGCGGAGGATGCAATGGGCGAGGGCGTATAACAACGCGAGATCGCCCTTCGGTTTGAGCGCCACATGCTGCGTCGCCGCTTGCGCCGTCTCCGTGGCGCGCGGGTCGATCACGATGACTTGCGGGTTGCGTGGGTTGCGCATCACCCGCTGCCAAAGGATGGGATGGGCGATGCACAGGTTCGCGCCGATCAACACAATCACGTCGGATTCCTCAAAATCCGCATACGTCGCCGGTGGTGCGTCGAAGCCGAACGATTGTTTGTAAGCGGTGACCGCCGTGGCCATGCACTGGCGGGTGTTAGCATCGCAATGCAGGAAGCCCATCCCAAACTTAAACAAGCAGCCGAGGAACGCCATTTCCTCGAGCGGAATTTGCCCAGTTGATAGAAACGCCACCGACTCTCGCCCATGTTTTTCCTGAATCGCTTTAAGCCGCGTCGTGAAAACATCCAGCGCCGTTGGCCAATCGGTTGCTGTGAGTTTCCCCGCCTCGTCGCGCAGCAGCGGCAGCGTCGCGCGGTCCGGCGAATCTAGCGGATCGAGCGCCTGCCAGCCTTTCGGACAAGCCATCCCGAGGTTCACTGGGTAGCCCGCTTGGGGGCTTAGGTTGATCGCCTCGCCGCGCTCATCGAGATGGATCTTCAACTGGCAGCCCGTCGCGCAGTAGCCGCAGATTGAGGTTGCCGTGGAACTCGGCTTCAGCCGCGAGGGGATTTTCCCCAGCCCGAAATTCCCCGGCTCCTGCACCAGATCGCGGGTGAGGGGACCGCTGTGTTGTTTG
>JAYTEI010000410.1:0-11773 GCA_043735445.1 Akkermansiaceae bacterium
TTCCGGCTCTATTTCGTGGACACCCCAGAGAGTGCCTTCAGGAGCTACCCCGGCGGCGGAACCAACCACCAGCGCATCGCCGACCAAGCGGCGGAAATGGGTCACATCACGCCCGAGCAGGCCGTGGAGATCGGCAAACAGGGCAAGCACTACACCCTCGAATTGTTAGCCAGCCGCCCGTTCACCATTTACACCCGCTGGGACAGTCCGTTTCACGACGACCGCTACCACGCCCATCTCGAAGTCCAACAGGACAGCAAAACCCGCTGGCTCGACGAACTCTTAATCGAGCGCGGCCTCGCACGGATCAAAACCAAACCCGCCGACATGCCCGACGGCACGCCAGCGTCCAAACATCTCGCCTACCTCAAGCAACTCGAACGCGCTGCTAAACAAGCCAAGCGCGGCGTTTGGCGTTTTCAAACGAAGTGATCCACTCCGGACTGCGCGGGACATGTCCCCGCTTTCACACTGGCCGACATGTCGGCCAGTGTGAAAGCTCCGACCTGTCGGAGCACTCCATCCCATTTCCTACCCACCCCATGCACGATCTTCACATCCACCTCGGCGGTGCCGTCCCGTCCTCTGTCCTGTGGGAAATCCTTTGCGACAATGGCCTGCGCACGGAATACGCCGATTTCACCTCCTTCCACGATTCCCTAACCGCCCGGCATGACGAGGTGAAGTCGCTCGACGATTTCCTCGGCCGCTATTTCGAGGCCACTGAGGAAATCCAATCCTCGCCCTCCGCCGCCAGCGTTTCCGCCTATCAGGTCGTCGCCAAGGCCTACCGCCGCGCCCAGATCGAGGCCCTCGAGCTGCGCTTCAATCCCTACAAACGCGTCCGCCACGGCCTCCACACCATGGATGCCATCATCCTCGCCGTCATCCAGGGCCTCGAACGCGCGTCGCTCCATTACGGCGTGGCCACCGGCATCATCCTCTCACTCGGCCGCGATCTTTCGTTAGAGGCCAACTGGCAGATCATCAATGCCGCCATCAAATGGCGCAGCCGCGGCGCACTCAATGGCGCGAACGGCGTGGTCGGCATCGACATGGCCGGGCCGGAATCCCGCGCCCTCGAACTCAGCAAACCCTGGCTGCGCGAAATCGCAGTGATGATGGAAAAAGCCCGCGCCGCCGGATTAAAAATCACCTATCACGTCGGCGAAAGCGAGGCCACCGGACCAGAGGGAATGCTGCGAGTGATCGAGGCGATCCACCCCGACCGCATCGGCCACGGCATCGAGTTACGCAATGCCAAGGGCAAACAAAAGACCGCGCTGCTCACCCTGCTCAAGGAGGAAGCCACCTGCCTCGAACTCTGCCCCACCGTGAACCTCGTCACCCGCGTGATCCCGGACTATGCCTGCATCGCCCACTTCGTCCGCCATCTAGCAGCTAGCGATATCCCCTACTGCATCAATACCGACAATCCCTATCTGATTCACACCAACCTCAAACAAGAATACGAAATCATCGGCGACGAGCTGGGAGATGATGCGAAACCCCTACTGGACCTCGGCATGTGCCATGCCATCGAGCATCAGTTTATAAGCGAATGATGCTTTACAGCTCCCCCACTCATATCGAAAACCATGGGGCGGAATAGTTTGACCGTTTGACCGAGGCGCATTGTATGAACGCATCGCCACCGCCGTCGCCTTGGTATCATAACGAGCTGGCTTCGGTCGGCGTGGCAAAATGGTTCTTAGCATAACTCTGGCTGGCCTTGGCGATCTTGACGGGCTGGCCATCCGCGGTGAGTTGAAATTCACCGAGCAGGAAGTCGCCCTTGGGTCCCTCGTAATAGGCCATGCCGGGACCATGGGCGGGCAACCGCAGATCGGGCAGGACTTCCAGGCGGATGGCGGTGACGGCTTCCGGCGGTTTGCCGAGATCCACTTGATAGGTGTCCGACTTGGTGATGTCACCAGAGACGAAGACCGTGGCATCCGATTGTATCGTTAGCAGCGGAAGATTTGAGGTGGCCTTGAGCGGGGTGACGACTTGCCAGTTCGCGGTGGTGGATTTCTGTTGGACGAGCCACGCGGAGAATGCGTTGTCCAGCGCTTCTTGGCGGCGGGTGGCTTCGGTAGATTCTACGGGGGTATTCGCGGTGATTGATGATGCCTGAACTGGCCATTTAAGTGGCAGTGAAGCTAGCAGTTCATCCGCCTTGGCCTGACGTGCGGCCGCTTCGCGTTGTTGATCGGGATTGGTTAGTTCCAATTCCGGTTCATCCGCGTTGTCCAGAAATGCCATCATGGAATAATACTCACGGTGTGGGATCGGGTCGTATTTATGAGTATGGCACTGGCAGCATTGAAGTGTGAGTCCGAGCCACGCAGCTCCGGTGGTGGCCACGCGATCGACCATGGCATTGAAGCGGTACTCCAAGGGATCAATTCCGCCTTCTTCATTAAGCATGGTATTGCGATGAAACCCGGTGGCGATGCGCTGGTCTGTGGTGGGATTGGGCAACAGGTCACCGGCGATTTGTTCGACCGTGAATTGATCGAAGGGCATATCATCATTGAGTGCCTTGATCACCCAGTCGCGGTAGGGCCATATCGTTCGCGGGTTGTCTTTCTCATAGCCATTGGTGTCCGCATATCGGGCGAGATCGAGCCATTTGCGCGCCCAGCGCTCGCCATATTGCGGCGAGGCAAGCAAACGATCCACCGCCTGTTCATAGGCATCGGGAGATATGTCTGCTAGATACCTTGCTAAGTCTTCGGGTGATGGGGGCAGGCCGATGAGATCAAAACTCACCCGCCGATAGAGTGCTACCTTGTTAGCCTCTGGAGAGGGTTTCAGGCCGCTATTCGCAAGAGTGGATTGTACAAATGCATCAATGGGATGGGTGGCCTCGGACTTGGGGACGGGTGCTGCCACGGGTGCTTGAAATGCCCAGTGTTTTTCGTATTTGGCACCGCCGGCGATCCATTTTTCTAACACTCCTATTTGCTCTGGAGTCATTACTTTGTTGGTGGCTGGAGGCGGCATCTGCTCGTCTGGATCCTCGGAGTGGAGGCGCTTGATGATTTCACTCAGGGAAGGCTTCCCCGGAACGATGGCTGCCGCGCCGGATTTTCCGCCTTTCAGAGCTCCGTCCAGCTCGCTGAGCAGGAGTTCACCCTTGCGCCCTTTTTCATCCGGGCCGTGGCACTTGAAACACATATCCGAGAGGATTGGCCGCACATCGCGACTGAACGTCGGCTCTTCCGCCCGCGCGCTGATCGCTAGGCAGAAATAGAATGGCAGAAATAGAATGGCAGAATGCGGGTATTAGCACAGATGAGACTCATGCGGAGTTATTAAATAAAGGCAGGCTTACGGGTCGGACTTGGGGCGCGATTTGAAATCTTTAAGATTCACCAAGCTGGGCTTGGCGGTGCTAGCTTCAATGGCGGCGATGGCTTGGTCAAACGGTGCCAGTGCGGCGGCGGATGCATTTTTCACGTTCGCGAGATGGTCACGGACTTCTTTTAATTTCGGCAGCAGCGGCTTGGCATTTGCGCCGTAGCGCTGGAGGAATGCTAAGCACTCATTCTTGCGGTTGCCCCAGCGGTCGGGCTCCATGGTGGAGATGCAAAGTGCCATGCCTTCACGGATACCCAGTCGGGTGACCAAATCAAGCCCTGCAACGCGGATATCGAAGCCCCACATTTCATTGCTCGGCGCGGGGCGACTGATTGCCATGACGATGTCAGGCAGCAGTCTAACCAGATCTTGATCCGTGAGGAGGGCGTAGGTTTTTGACACTGAAGCGCGCGCAACGCTGTCCTCGTGTTTCAGAAGTGCCTGGATGGCAGGGTAAAACTTGGCGCGGTCCACACCTTCCAGCGAGTCTGCGAGAATGCTGCGAGGAGCGCGGACACCAGGGTAGCCCGCAAACAGCGCGGGGTGGCGGCGTGGGTCGGCGGGATTCACCCGCACCGTTAGGGCTAGCAGATCGCTAACACTGGCTTTGCGCTCCGCAGGACCATGCGTGAGGATGGACTGGGTGGCGAGACTTTGCAGCCAGGGATCAGTGGACAGAAGCGCATTGCGGAGTTGCGGGGCGGCCGCATCGGCCCGCAGGCCAAGCGCACCGAGAGCCTCGCAGGCACCGCTAACCATCCCCGCAGGTCCAGCGATTTCGCAACGCGTCTTGCTACCTCCGCCGACTATGTCATAGCGCTGCGCGGCACACTGGGGCGCTCCTTCACGGCCTGGAGCCGCGCTGCTGGCTTACGGCGGATTCACCACCAAACGGGAAAACATCATCGAAGCCGGGCGACGATCATGACGATTCCCACACCATGGTTTGTCCGTTCATGCCTGCCAGCGTCCACGCAATTGCTGTGCCGGCAGCCAAACCGAAATCATATTCGCGCCACGCGGCAAATGCCGGATGCCTCCCTACGCAATCACGGGCTGGCCACATGGCACATCCTTTGCTAGGTTATGTTTCATGATCCACCGATTTGCTGCCTCTGCCAGAGCGGGAATCACTCCTGCGGATGTCGCATTCGTTGAATCGGCCCTCGCCGCCGGCGGCGAATCCGCCGCGTTGGCCAAGCTCTGGAACGATCCGGAGGCCGTCACCGCCTTGCTAGACCTGAAGGAAATCCACCGCGCGCTGTTGGAAAGCCCGGTCGCCCTGCCCGTTTCCCCATCGCTCTACTTCTACGTCCTCGTCCGCCACGCGTTCATTGATGGCGGCATCGACCACCCCGGCCTGGCCGACTATGTCGCCGGGGTGCTCGTGGAGAAACTCGATTCACGCCGCCAATCGTCGCGTCCCGGATCGATGCCCGGCTGGGTCACCCACGCCGTCGATTTTATTTCCGTCATCCAATCCGCGCACGGCATGCTCCGGTTCCAGCTCGAAGTGGCCGCAGGCGACCAATTTCTCATTCTCACCGGTATCTTCGCCGGGTTCCTCCACCAGCGCGCCGAACGCAGCGGCGCTCCCGGCCCCGCCTTTTACGAATCCTTCGCCCGCCAATCCTACCGCAACGCCGCCAACCGCCCCGGCGTCGCCGGCGACACCCGCGAACTCCTCTTCCTCCTCGCCGAAACCTTCCCCCTCGCCCGCGCCTCCCTCAACCGCATGACCGACCGCTGTTTGTTTTGATCGAGGCCTTCCTTGCCGTCGCCGATTGGATCAAAGTCTATTTCCTCTGGCGGCCGAACCTGCCGGACGAGGCCGACAATCACCTGATCGAGCTCGCCCTTGCCGGGTCGGCTGGAACCATCGTCACCAACAACCTGAAAGATCTGGAGCACGGCGAACTTCGTTTCCCCGGCCTCACCATTCAATCTCCCAGCCAATTCCTAACCACACTGCCATGAGCACCCTGACCATCCGACTTCCCGACGACAAACACGCCCGCCTGCGCCAGTTGGCGAAGCACCGCGACATCAGCGTCAACAAGCTGGTGGAAGAACTCGCCACCATCAGCATCGCCGAGTTCGATGCGGAAACCCGCTTCCGCGCCCTTGCCGGTCGTGGCTCGGTGATAAAAGGCATCGCCATCCTCGACAAACTCGATGCGGCGTTTGCCACCCAGGCCAAACCCGCCCGGGAAAATTCCTGAGAGGCTTTCTGAAAATTGAGCTGTGGGGCTGCCAAGCATCCACGGTTGCCGGAGTTTCGTGCATCCGCCAAACATTTCCCCTCGCCCGCGCCTCCCTCAACCGCATGACCGACCGCTGTTTGTTCTGATAGGGCGGCACTGAACGGCTGCCGGACGCCCCCTCATGCAAGGCCCCCAATGTCTGTTATTTGAATCGGAGACTCCGCCGATGTTAATCCGCGAGGACCGCCCTAAACTTTAGAGGAAGCGCATTCGTTGAATTCGCGGCTTTGGAAACCGCCCTGAGGATCAACGAGACCAGCGAGCATTTCAAGGAGGCTTGCGCCGTCATGCAGCCGCTGATTGACCGCGTGGCGGAACTTGAAACCGAGCAGCAAGCGGAGAGCCAACGCTATGCCGAAAAGCTTCATGCGATCCGGGAGGCCGAGGCAACCGCGCTCGAAAAAGCCCGGCTTGCCCTCGAACGCGACCCCGCCGTCGCCAAGCTCCGCTCGCAGGCCGAGACCTGCCGCCCGGCTCACATCGAGCCGCCCCCGCTGTTTCGGGGCAAGGTAGAATTCGCAAGCCGCGAAGCCGAGGTCATTCCCGGCTGACCAATTTTCGGCTGGTTTCATCGTTTTTCCAGCCGATTTAGCCAGCTCCCTTGGTTTTGGGGGCTGGCGACACTTTCCAGACGGAGTTTTTGAAAGTTTCTCCCGATCTGGCCGCGCCGAGTGGCGCGTGTTGCCGCCAGTCTCGAAAGGGACTGGCGGTTTTGCGTTTCCGCGAGTCATCCCCATGTCCGCTGGCCAGAACTTCACCGTCCGCCCGCTGGCCGTCCCGACGATGGACGATCCGAAGTTTTCCCATCGGACAGGCTGAAAATTGGCGGGGAGGTTTTTCGGCAGCAGAGGGAACTTCCAGCAACTCGCGGACAATTGTCAGCGACTTCCGGCGACTTCCGGCCCGCCCGCCCGCGCTTGGGGCCAGCGATGGCTCCCACCGTTTTGCTCACGGCGTGGCCGTCAACAATTCTCGCTTGTGGTTTCCGAAGGCAGGCACTTCGGCACCGTCGCCGACGATCACGATGAATTCCTTGATCCGCGTTAGGCTCGCCTGCTTCATCGCGTTCCTGCTTCCCCTCGCCCCGCTCCTAATTCCGGCCAAGGTCGCAACCCTCAAAGGCGAATGCCAGGCTTTACCGGGTCTTGGGTAACACAGTCGCGGGAGACGTTGAGCATCGCTGCGGCATCGGGCCGGGTAAGTGTCGGAATTCCGACAGTTCCCAACCTCCCTGCCATCGGGCACACATCGGGCACAGCGGAAACAATGAAGGCGAAGGATTTAAGCCCTTCGCCTTTCATAACCCATTGAATCTAAACTGAAAGTGCTCGAAAGAGGACTCGAACCTCCACAGGTTTCCCTACTAGATCCTTAGTCTAGCGCGTCTACCAATTCCGCCATCCGAGCATCGGGTTGGGTGGGCGCACTTGTTACGAGTCGAGCTGCGGATTGGCAAGAGAATCTTCGATAAAATTCACGGCCCCGCATTTAATCTGCTTACGGCTTGATTGATCGAGTCCAAACGAAAGCATGGGGCCGTCAATTGCCATGGAATCCATTCGCGCCGAGTCAGTCGTCAAATCCTTCGGAAGCACCCTCGCCCTCGACGGAATCAGCCTCCTCATCGAGCCGGGCGAATTATTTTTCCTGCTAGGTGCCTCGGGCTGTGGGAAAACCACTTTGCTGCGCTGCATCGCGGGCTTGGAAACTCCGACAAGCGGCGCGATTTTCTTCGGCGAACGCGAGGTCACTCACATGCCCCCGCACAAGCGCGAGGCGGCGATGGTTTTCCAAAGCTACGCGCTGTGGCCGCATTTGAACGTCGCCCAAAACATTGCCTTCGGGTTAGAAGAACGACGCGTGCCGAAACCGGAGATCAAACGCCGGGTGGCGGAAGCACTGGAAATGGTCCAGCTCCCGGGCTACGGCGAGCGCTCGATTGACCAAATGTCCGGCGGCCAGCAACAGCGAGTCTCGCTCGCCCGTGCGCTGGTGGTGAAACCAAAATGCCTGCTGCTAGACGAGCCGCTATCGAATCTCGACGCCCAACTCCGGGTCGAGATGCGGCGTGAAATCCGGCGGATCGTGAAGGAAAACGGCCTCACCGGCATTTATGTCACCCACGACCAAGAAGAAGCACTCGCGATGGCCGACCGGATGGCGGTGCTGACTCGCGGCAAGATCGGCCAGATCGGCACGCCGGAGGAAATTTACCGCACTCCGCGCAGCGCCTATGTCGCAAATTTCATCGGCGAGACGAATCTAATCCACGGCGAGGCAATCGAAACTCGCGACGGATTCACGCTGGCGAAGACCGCCGCCGGGCCGCTCGTCGGGCGAGTGAGCGACCCGGATTGGTCGCCCGCAGCGGGCGAAAATGTCCGACTTTCCATCCGCCCGGAAGCGTGGCGATTGCACAAGGAAAGCGGCGACAACGAAGTCAGCGGAACCATCGTGGACCGCAGCTATCTCGGCCAGCGCATCCAATATTGGATCGAAACGGCGGTGGGTCGCCAACAGGTCGTCGAGATGAACCCGCACGTCATCCACGACCCGGGTGATGAAAAACTCGTCCTTCACGCCCGTCACGATGATGTCGTGATTTTGAAACCTAACCGCGAATGAAAACCCGAGCTTGGATCATATTCGGACTGCTGGCGTTGATCGTGGCGCTGCCGCTGACGATGCGCCGCCAATCGGCGACGACGAGTCCGCGCAACGCCGATGATCGCCTGATCATCCTGAGTCCGCACAACGAGTCGATCCGCCAGGAATTCGGCGAGGCGTTCGCGGCGCATTGGAAAAAAACCACCGGCCGCTCGATCTACATCGACTGGCGGACGCCGGGCGGGACCTCGGAGATCCGGATGGTGATCGACGCCGGCTTCAAGGCGGCGGAGGAAACAAAGCGCACCGGCATCGGCGTGGACCTGTTTTTCGGCGGCGGCGAGCCGGACTTTGCGGGACAGGCCAAAAAGGGTCGGCTCGTTCCGTTGCGGGTGTTCGAGTCGCAGCCGCAATGGTTCGCCAAGGACGGCCCAATTTCCGAGAGCTTCAACGGCGAGCGCTACTATCCGCCCGATCATGTGTGGGTGGGAGTGTGCGTCTCGCAGTTCGGGATCTGTTATAATCCCGCAGTCCTCAAGCGGCTCAAAGTCCCCTTCCCCACCGGATGGAACGACCTCGGAAATCCAAAATATTTCGGCACGCTTGCCCTCGCCGACCCGACGAAAAGCGGCTCGGTCGCGCGCAATTTCGAAGTGTTAGTCCAAGGCGAAATTCAACGGGCGCTCGCGGTGCCGGGCGCAGTTCGTGAAGTCGCTATCGATTCCGGCTGGACGGCGGGCCTCCAATTGATCCAGCGGATGTCGGCCAACGCCCGCTATTTCACCGATAGCGCATCCAAAGTCCCACAAGATGTTGGCCAGGGCAATGCAGCCGCCGGCATGTGCATCGACTTTTACGGTCGCTCGTATGCGGCGGATCTCATCTCGAAATCCGGCGAGCCGCGGGTGGTGTGGATCGCCCCGCTCGGCGGCACCACACTCAGCGGCGATCCCATCGCCGTCCTCAAAGGTGCGCCGCACCTCGCGGTGGCGCAAGACTTCGTGGAATTTTGCCTCAGTCCCGCAGCGCAAACCTTGTGGCTCGGCAAACCCGGCACACCTAACGGACCAAAACAACGCGCCCTCCATCGCACGCCGATCCGCCGCGACATTTATACCCCGGAAAATCTCGCGAACTCAACTCAGCCAAACGCCACCCCCTACGCAGATCCCGGCAACTTCATCTATCAGCGGGAACTAACCGGCGCGGCGTTCAACACCCTACGGCAGCTTGTTAAAATCATGTGCATCGACTCGCACGAGGAAATGAAGTCCGCTTGGCTCGCCCTCCGCGACGCCGGAATGCCCGCCGACGCACTCGCCGTTTTCTCTGATGTCTCACTCATGAACTACGCCAAAGTCGGCCACGGCGACCCCATCCTCGACGGCCCAGACGCGCTCAAGGCTGCCGACCGCGCCGCCGAACTCGGCGCGTGGTTCCGCGCGAACTATAGCAAGGCCGAAGCCATGGCCAAACAACGACCCAAACTGTAAAGTGAACCCCACAAGCCAACAATGCTCGTTATCCGGGATCCCATCGACATGTCAGTAAAACGTCTGCACACGGGAATATGGATTGCGGGAGCTCAATGGCTGGCCCGCGTCTCCACCACTCCATCTTTCTTCCTCTCCCCTTTCAATGTTCAATATTGGGCGTTCGATGTTCAAAGTTCAAAGAGACTCTTATTCTCTGTTTCAAGCCGGTTTATCCCGGCGCTTTCACTGATACCCCGTTCATGATACCCGTTCACTGGGGCAAGCCTCCATCGGAACCCCTGACACCGGCGGAGTTCGCAGCGCGGGAACCGTTGTGGAACCAAAGGGTCGCCGAGTGGCAGGACCAATAACTCAGCCGTCTAACAAGTCTTGATATTGAAATCCAAGGACCGACCCGAATGGCAGACTCCGCCGTGTCCGCGGTGCGAACGGGAACATGGGTTACAAACTGACCGACAACATCGGTTACAGTTTCCTGTTTGTTAGGCGGCGTTTTGACGCCCGGCAAGAGCCATCTTGATGGGTTAGATCCGGGCCGCAGGCCCGGCGGCCGGGAAGTCGCCTCTCGATTGGCATTGCGGGGCGTGAGGCGGACTGAGAACCTCGCCGGGTCATCCGCAGGATACGGCTCTGCTGGAGAGCAACCGGAGCGGCGGATGGCGCCAAAGGGACCCCGCGCTTCAGGATCGTGCGGCGGCTTGCTTGCCGCACGATCCACCAGACTCCACCCCATTGGCTCGATGCGCAAAACTCCGGGGGTTTGGGGGCTGGCCCCCATGGCGGCGGGGATTTTGACGCGACGAACTCAATTGCCGACGGGCGCGACCGGCTTGCATTCCCAGCCTTTGTCGGAAAATGCGGGAAGCAGCCTCGGCTTCGCGGACGTATCGAGCTGTCCGAGCCGCACATTCGCATATCGCACCACGATCAGGTCGCTGGTTTCGCTTCTCTCCAAAGCCACATCCACCCCGATGAAAGCCTCCCCCACATAGCCTCGGCCACCCTCCAGACCGATGAATCCCGCCGAGTCCACCCGCTTGATCTCCGCCCCTGGCTGATAGAGCCGCGGTTTGACGCGCTCGTCCAGCCGCCTCGCCGACAGGTGATAGACCTCCGCCGGCAAACGCATCCCCAAGCCCTCGTGCGGACGCTCCTCGTTGAACTCCTTGCGCCAGCGGTCGAAACGCTGCTGCTGGGCCTGCCCGTTCACGCTCGGCGGCCTGCAACACTCCGCCTTCATCGTCCGGTGCATCCGCTCGTGGCAGCCGTTGTCCTGCGGGCAGCCGGGACGTGAGAACTGCACCTCGATCCCCAGTCCGATCCACCACACGCTCAACTTGCTCAAGCCCCCCGGCCCCTGCGATGCGAAGGGCGCCCCGTTGTCCACCCGGATGATCTCCGGCAAGCCCTGGCGGCGGAACAGCGCTCGGAACGCCGCCTTGGCAAAGCCAGTCCTCGCCTCTTCCAGCGCGTCGATTTTGAGGATGAAACGGCTGTGCAGGTCCGTCACCGTCAGCGGATCGCAACGCCGCCCGTCTCCCGTTAGGAACCACCCCTTGAAATCCACCCCCAGCACATGGTTGGGGCGTTCCGGAGCCGTTAGCGAGCCACGTTCCACCTTGAAGACCGCACCCCTGCGCCTTCGTTCGGCGACCAATCCGTGGCGCTTGAGCACCTCGCCCACCGTGCTGATCACGGGAGGCGATTCCAGTCCATGCTTGGTCAGGAGCACCTGATGGATCTTCTTCGGCCCCCAAGTCGAATGCAGCCGCTTCTCGGTGCAGATCAGCCGTTCGACCTCGTGGGTCGTGCGGCAGGTCACGGACTTGGGAGCGCGGCTGCGATCCTCGAGCGCCTTCATCCCGCCCTCGGCATGGCGCGCGAGCCACTTGTGGCCCGTCTTGCGCGAGATTCCGAACTGCCCGCAAAGCTCCGTCACCGTAAAATGACCGCTCCCCGCCAAACTCACAAACTGCTGTTTTTGTTCCATCGATGACACATTTTTCCAAGGCATCCGCCCAGTTAGATGTGTAACCCATG
>JAYTEI010000411.1:0-5441 GCA_043735445.1 Akkermansiaceae bacterium
GGAAATTTATCCCCCCACTCGGCGATGATTGCGCCGTTTTGCTCCAGCAATTCGTCCCAGCCCAGCGCGATCAATTCCTCGGCGGATTCCAGCCGATAGAAATCCAAGTGAAACACCGGAAAGCGGCCACCCGCGTATTCATGCATCAGGCCAAACGTCGGGCTGGTGACCTCGTTCTCAGAACCCGTTCCCGCGACAAAGCCCTTGGTCCAGTGAGTCTTCCCCGCGCCCAACCCGCCAACCAATGCGATGACCGTGCCCGGCATGGCCACCAGCCCCGCCGCGCGGCCTAGGGCTTCCATCATTTCCACTGCTTCCGCGCGTCCTTGCATCGCCCTTTGGAAAACGGAAACCCCTAGTGAAGTCGATTGAAAAATTCCATGCGATTTCTTGCCCTCACTTGGGATGGCTGATAGAGACGCTCATGTTTCAAAAATTTCCGGCGGCCCTCATAATCCTTGCGACAAGTCTCCATGCCGCCGAGCCGCAGCCTCTTTTCAATGGCAAGGACTTCGCTGGCTGGACTTTCGACATCATCGATCCGGCGGTGAAACCGGAATCCGTCTGGTCGGTTTCTGAAGGCATTTTGATCTGCAAGGGGCGTCCGCCTGGAGTCATGCGCACGGTGAAAGATTTCTCAAACTACGAACTCACCCTGGAATGGCGTTGGGCACTCGGCGCGAAACCCGGCAACAGTGGCGTCCTCATCCACGCCTCGAAACCTAGGGAAATGTTCGTCTGGCCGAAGTCAGTCGAAGTGCAGCTCGGCCACGGCAATGCCGGCGATTTTTGGATGATCGGCGAAACTCTGACCGTCGCAAATGCCCAACCGCAGGGACGCAGGTGGTGGAAAAAAGGCGAAGGCGACGAGAAACCGCCCGGCGAATGGAACTCCGCCCGTATCCGTTGTGAGGATAAAAAGCTAACAGTATGGGTCAATGGCACCTTGATGAATGAAGGCATCGACCTCAGTGTGACCCATGGCGCGATCTGCCTCCAAAGCGAGGGCGGGGAAGTGCATTTCCGCAAGGTCGAGCTTACGCCTCTCAAGTAGCGCTGCGGATCAGTCGGGCGAGGGCGGCTTCTCAAGATCGTTTAGACTTCTTTACAAGGAGAGCCTGCCGTGTAGTCTGCTCCCACTGCTCACCACCCCCATCTTAATGTTTCGTCAGCCCCGTCCCCCCGACCCTGACCAGGACCTCGTCACGCGTGCCCAACAAGGCGAAACGCGTGCATTCGACGCCCTGATCCTCAAGTATGGCGATAAGCTATACGGTCTCGTTTACAACATGACCTCCCACAAGGAGGACACTCATGATTTATTGCAGGAAATTTTTGCCCGCGCCTACCAATCGCTCGGCAAATTCCGTGGGAACTCCACGTTTTATACCTGGATCTATCAGATCGCTGTCAACCTGACGCTGAACTTCCTCAAGAAGCGAAAGCGCCGCGTCGGCCTGAGTTTGAATGACATCGACTCATCGGCGAAGCTTGATCCAGCGTTGATTGATAACACCCATGAGGCCAACCCCGAGCGCCAAACAAATCTAAACGAGCTTCAAATAAGATTGAACGAAGCTATGAAGAAACTGTCTGATTCACATAGAATGGTAGTTACGATGTTTGATATCCAAGGTATCTCCCACGGGGAAATCGCCAAGGTGCTTGATACTTCCGAGGGTACCATCCGGTCACGACTTCATTATGCGCATCTTCAACTCCAGTCGGCCTTGCAAGACAGTTGGGAGGAAAGATTTTAAAAATTCGCTTGATGCTGAGTCAAATAATTTATAATTCCTAATTATCAACCGCAGTGAAACCAACCCTTGAACAAATCAGCAATTTATTGGCCCTCAAGGGTAGCGAGCGTCCTGATCCAGAGTATTGGGATGAATTTATCTGCAAATTTCACCAAAATCAGCGAGAACTTTCGATTAAGAAGTCGGGATTGAAACATTTCATTGGGTTCATCTCGAACTGGTTCTCTGATCTCGGCCCTTCCAAATGGGCGTATGGAGCAGGGGTAGCCTATGCCTCGGTGACGATTACTTTTTTCCTGACGCCGCATGATGTGGTGACCGAAAGCGCCCCGGCGACTCATGCGAATTTCGAGGTGATTCCGGCACCCACTCCACCCGCCGTGGAGCAACTTAATCAACTCGACTTGAGTCCCTTGACTCAAGGAAAGGCAGGCGAGCAAGTATTCTAATTCCAGCCCTCCGCAATGGTGGATCTGGAAAATCTGAGCCGACGGTGGTTGGCTCCAGTCCTATATGGAATAGGATTTCTCGCGATTGCAGACGTCGCACAATGCATACCTCTACCTCCACGCTGGCAGGCAATTCTTCCAGCAGTCGCAAATGGTCAAGAGCGTGACTCTACAGCAGTGGCGGTGACCGGCGAATCGATGATGGTCGTGGTTGTCGCCGCCGGTAGCGACCCGACAAACCTCAAGCTCCAACTCGGGGACCGCACGATTCCATTCAAAGTGGTGGGGCATGATCCCGTGTCACGGCTAGGATTCATTAACATCGTGGGCAATGTGATGCCCAATCCGGCGGCTTGGGTCGAGGATGCGAGTGCGAGTTCGAGCACCACCTTGCAATTCATGGCGCCGGGAGGCCCGACCCAGTGCCGGACGACAGGATGGGTGAAACAGGTGGGTGGAAAAATTTTGCCGCTTGCCCTGTTGCGCGTCAATTTCAGCCGCGAGGTTCCACCGCCGGGGACTCCATTGACGGATAATCTCGGTAGGGTGGTTGGCATTGTTTTCCAACATTCGGGCACTGCGAACGTTGGCTATGCAATTCCCGCTGAGGCAGTTCGTCGCGTGCAGCAGGATATTTGCAACGGAGGCCAGTTGATCCGTGGCTGGCTGGGACTCACCTTGCGGCCCGAGTCCCTGACGCCAGAAATTTGCCGGGTGCTGCCCAATTCACCAGCCGCTGCCGCTGGAATCAGGCCAAATGACCTGCTTCTCAGCATCGGCTCAAGGCCAGTCACGGACTACGCAGATGCGGCGAACGCGTTCTTCTATCTGATTCCCGGCCAGCCGGTCCGGGTAAAGCTCCAGCGCGAGTCCTCACAACTCGAATTCACGCTCACACCCACGCTACCGAAAGGCTAGCGAGGTCTCGGGCCAATGGCCGTCGGAGCGGGAGTTTCCTCAAACGTTAGCATGAACGACCAGCGATAGGTCTTGTCAGCCTCAAGTTGATATTGCGGCAATGCCGTGGCTCCCCATGAGTTTGTCCCACCTAAGCCGGACTGGCGGTGGTCGAGATTGAGGGTGTAGAAATCCCGTGGTGGAATTTCGCTGGAATGCATCGCCAACCCGATGTCCCTGGCCGCGCAGGGATAGCAATCCATCTCCAGCAACGAGTCCCCGGTCGCATCCATTCGTAGACTGCTGCCACCTGTCGGGCTGGCAATCGTAGCCCAGCGGATGCCAGTGCGATTGCCGGACTCCTGCGGATCGATGTAGCGGTAAAAAAGCGTGGGGATCATTCCTTCGTGGACCGTCGTCCATGACCCGCACTTGCGGTCGATGTAGTTTTCGTGCGGCCCATTACCATACCATTTCCAGAGCGGCGTCCGGCTGGGAATCTCGCATTGGTAGCCGATCCGCGGGATCGTCGGCAAGTCCTTGCCGGGACGGAATTCTGTATCGACTGAGATTTGGCCCTCTCCCGTGAAACGGTAGTGGATCGTCGCGCGGCTTTGTTTCGCGGGAATCGCCAGTTCCGCAGTGATCACAACATCGGTTCCATCCTGAACCGCTTTCGTCGTGGCGGCGGTGGCTTTGGCTCCCGCGTATTGCCAGATCTTGAGCTTGTGGTGGAGCTTGGCACCTTCGTCGTTATTCGTCGGTGGACGCCAGAAATTAAGCTGTAGCGGCGTGCGCAACCACTCCTGTTCCTTGGCCTTGATCGACGTGATGCAGCCGAGCGATTTGTCGATCAGCGCAGTGACATCCTTCGCCTTGAGAGTGATTAGATTGCCCTCTTCGGTGAAACTGGCGGGAGTCGCCGATGCTGTGGCGATCGGCACGGTGCGCTTGCCCCACGGCAGCGGGATCTCGTCCCAAGCGATCGGCATTCCGGCCGGATGCCACTCGGTAGCGGCGGTTAGATCGTAGCGGACCCGGAGAAAATACTCACTGGTGTCCTTGGGAACGTGGCCAGTGACGATTTCAATCACCGCCTTTTGTTGTGGAGCTATCTCGGAAAGTGTTAGTTTTCCTTCCGCCACCGCCACTCCGTCTTGCATCAGTTTCCAGGAACCCGCGAGATGCACGAGGCTGCGGAAAAAATATTCATTTGCCACTTGAATCTTGATCGTGGGACTGGCGATGTCCACCGGCGTGGTGTGGATTTCCTGATAGACTTTCTTTACTTCTTCAAATTGCGGCGAGGGAGCGAGTGAGGCTGAAACCAGCCCGTTGCAGCAAAAGGAAACATCCGTCGGTCGGTCGTTGAAATCGCCACCATAGGCAAGGAAACGCTGGGTCTTCGGTTTCTCCGCATCCTTCGCGAAGTCCAACAGAAGCTCAGGGTTCTCCGCGTTGCTTACAAGTTGGTCGGCAGTGAGAGCACGGGAATAAACAGCAGCCTTGCGGACGGAGCCGTTGAAACGGCGGGCTGTTTCTTCGGTATCGATGCCGACCGCTAGCTCGAATAAATTCTTCGAAACCGGCGCGATGCAAGGAGCCGACGCAGCTTGCTTGCCATCGATGAAAATGGTCAAAGCCTTGCCATCGTAGACTCCAGCGTAAGTGTGAAACTTCGAGGCAGCATCACCCGGAAGCTTGGCCGCGACGTTGTGCCACGTTCCGGCAGAGTGGATGAAAAACTCCAGATTTTCACCACTCTCGGTGATCTTGAGCGAGTAGGAGCTATCGCCCTTCGTGATCAACGGTTGCCCGCCTTGGCTCCAGCCAGGGTTGTTAAGCCGGGCCTCTACGATCAGAGTTAAATTACCAGTTAGATCCAGCTTGTCGGTTGCATCAACGACCGCGCTGCCGCCGTAGAGACCCTCGTCTGTGGCGAGTGATCCCAATAAGCGAACCGGGAGTTTGTTATTCGAACGATCTTCCACATCGCCGATCTTGTGTTTCATATGAAGAATTCCCTGGTCCTTCCAATCCCAAATGAAACCGCCTTGGAGCAGGCGTTCCTTGCGGATGAGATTCC
Organism: Akkermansiaceae bacterium; assembly: GCA_043735445.1. Lineage (GTDB taxonomy): Bacteria > Verrucomicrobiota > Verrucomicrobiia > Verrucomicrobiales > Akkermansiaceae > Luteolibacter. Next base: position 5,193 of record JAYTEI010000411.1, read on the forward strand.
AATAGTCGATTAGATTACCTGTGGAATTCCCCATCGCGTGACTGTATTCGCATTGGATCAAAGGTCGCTGCTTTTCTAACGGCTTCTTTTCCTCAGCGCGGCAGTAGTTCTCACTATCAGCAACGGTTGCATACATTGGCGAGTAAACATCCACATAAGCACCCTGCGCAGCTTGTTCATAATGGACCGGCCGGGACGGGTCACGCTGGTGGATCCATTCCGAACATTTCACGAAATTCTCACCATCGC
>JAYTEI010000412.1:0-11702 GCA_043735445.1 Akkermansiaceae bacterium
CCAACCGTTCAACCTCTACGTGCAACCAGCGCGTCAAACATCCCGTCGAAACCAGAACGCCCCCGTCACTTGTGACGCGGACAAGATGCATCGTGAGGCGGATTGAGCAACCTGCAATTCTACATTTCCTCGCCGTGCGATTTCAAGCATCCATCGGCCGGTCGATCGGGTCTTGCAGCGGGGTGATCAATCCCTGGTCCAAGCGGTAAATCCAACTGTGGATGGAAAGGTTCTGCCCGCGCAACCATGCATCTTCCAAAATGGTGGTGCGGGCGACGTGGCGGGCTTGCGAGAGCACGTTCAATTCGCACAAGCGGTCCACTGCGGCATCCGTTTCTAGCAGGTCTAGTTCCTTGCGGTGGACGCGGCTTAGCGAGCGGATTCCCGCCAGCCAGTTGTCGATCATGCCGTGGCGAAAATTCTCCAGAGCCGCCTTCACCCCGCCGCAGCCATAGTGGCCGCAGACGATGATGTGGCGGACTTTGAGGACATCCACCGCGTATTGGATCACCGCCAGGACGTTGAAATCCGTCTCCGCCACGATGTTCGCCACGTTCCGATGGACGAAGATTTCGCCGGGTGCGAGGCCGGTGATTTGGTTAGCCGGCACGCGGCTGTCCGAGCAGCCGATCCATAAATATTCCGGGTTTTGCTGGTCGGCCAGCTTGCGGAAAAAGTCGGGATCATTCGCGCTGATCGACTTGGCCCAGGCCCGGTTGTTTTCCAAAAGATGATTGAGCTGCTCCATGAAGGTGTCTGCCGCCGATCCAAGCGGAATCCTAAACTCCCGTCCATCGCTGCTTCGGGGAAACTGCCAAGCACCCATTATTCAGAGTTTCTTCGCCCTCTGCGCACGTCGGGAAACCGCCTCGACCCTCGGCGACAATGATCAGGATGCCAACACTCGGGGAGATCCGAGTTTTTCAACCACTGATTGTACTGATTTACAGATTAAGAAGCTTTGTGACAGTCGAATCTTGGCCGAGATCGGCGTCTTGAAATCAGTCAATCAGTGTAATCAGTGGTTAATTCTGAGGTTCATCTCCCGCCGCGAATCGTAGTGAATGGACTCGGCGACAATGATTGATTTTCCCAGTTGCCAAAACTGGGGAAGCCGGTTTAGCTTGCGCCCGCCGCAGGCAAAAAGCCTCATAGTGTAATGGTAACACCGCAGATTTTGATTCTGTTATTCAAGGTTCGAGCCCTTGTGAGGCTACTTTGCTTTTCAAGCGTGGCGAGGGGAGTGGCCGGGTTGTAGTTCCTCGGTAATTTGGGGCCGCGTGGGCAATTGAGATTTCCACCGCCGCGCGATCTGGCAGAGTTTTTCCTTGGTTTCTGGGAGTGGATTCCGCCATTCTGCCCCCGCTAAACCAACCAAAACCATGTCACGCCCCGTCACACTTTTCACCGGCCAATGGGCCGATCTCCCGCTCGCCGAACTTGCCCCGCTGGCCTATGAAATGGGCTACGATGGCCTCGAACTCGCCTGCTGGGGCGACCACTTCGATGTGGACGCCGCGCTCTCTAGCAAGTCCTATGTGAAGGATAAATGGGAGCTGTTAGCCGACCACGGACTCACTTGTTATGCGGTCTCGAATCACCTCGTCGGCCAAGCGGTTTGCGACCTCATCGACGAGCGCCACAAGGCCATTCTCTCGCCAGAAGTCTGGGGCGACGGCGAGCCGGAAGGCGTCCGCAAGCGGGCCGCCAAGCAAATGATCGCCACCGGCAAGGCAGCCCGCGCGTTCTTCAACGCCAAGCCCGACCGCAATGGCAAGGATGAGTTCCCGGCGGTGGTGAATGGTTTCACCGGCTCCTCGATCTGGCACTCGCTCTACGCCTTTCCGCCGACTTCGCAGGAGTATTATGAAAAAGGCTTCAAGGATTTTGCCAAACGCTGGCTGCCTATTCTCGACGCCTACGACAAGCTCGACGTGAACTTCGCCCTCGAAGTCCACCCGACGGAAATCGCCTTCGACATCGCCTCCGCCCAACGCGCTCTAGCAGCCGTCGGCAATCACAAGCGTTTCGGCTTCAACTACGATCCCTCGCACCTCGGCTATCAGGGCGTGGACTATGTGAAATTCATCCGCGATCTCGGCAGCCGCATCTATCACGTCCACATGAAAGACGCTTGGTGGAACCACGGCGACGGCTCCGTCGGCGTCTTCGGCGGGCACACCAATTTCGGCGATGCACGGCGTTTCTGGGACTTCCGCTCGCTGGGCCACGGCGATATTGAGTTTGAGGACATCATCGTCGCGCTCAACGACGTGGGTTACAAAGGTCCGCTCTCCGTTGAGTGGGAAGACATCCGGATGGACCGCGTCCACGGCGGGGAAGAAGCTGCGGCGTTTGTGAGGGCGGTGGATTTCCCGACGAGCAAGATCGCCTTTGACGCGGCGTTTGATAAGTCGAAGCAGTAGGGGGCGTGGGGCGTCTCGCCCATGCGCAGGGACGAGACGTCCCTGCCTCTTACTCCGCCGGCACGTGCGGCTCGAAGGTCATCGCGCGTTCGTGCTCGCGGGCTTTGGCGGCATTTTTCGCTTGCTGATAGAAATGGTCTTGCACGCGGAATGCCTTCTGGCCCTTGGCGCGGACCAGGCGTAGGGAGCTGCCATCTGGCATGAGTCGCGAGGACTGTGTGTTGTCTTGGAAATAGGCTTCAAGGATTCTAACAAGCCGCCGCTTGAGCGCGGGTTCCTCAATGGGGATCATCAGTTCGATGCGTTTTTCCAAATTGCGGGTCATCCAATCCGCCGAGGCGATGTAAACTTCCGAACTGCCGCCTTGGTGGAAATAGAACAGCCGGGCGTGCTCGAGGAAGCGGTCGATCACGGAGATGACTTCGATGTTTTTCGAGTGTTTCGGGTCGCCGGGTTTGAGGCAGCAGATGCCGCGGATGTTGAGGCGGATCTCGACGCCGGCCTGCGAGGCTTTGTAGAGGGCGTTGATGATTTCCGGGTCTTGCAGTGAGTTGACCTTGCCGATGATGCGGGCGGGGAGTCCTTGTTTGGCGCGCTCGGCTTCTCCGGCGATGAGATCTAGCAGCGTCGGCTTCATCGCGGTGGGAGCGGGGACGAGGCGTTGGAAACGCAGCAGCTTGGAGCGTCCGGTGACGGCGTTGAAAAAGAGTGAGGCGTCATTTCCATACTCCGGCTTGCAGGTGAGATAGGAGAGATCGGTGTAGAGCTTGGAGGTGGTTTCGTTGTAGTTGCCGGTGCCGAGGTGGACGTAGCGGCGCAGGTGGCCAGACTCGCGTCTCACAATCAGGCAGATTTTTGCGTGGGTCTTGAGGCCTTTTACGCCGTAAACAATCTGGGCACCGGCGCGCTGGAGTTCGTCGGCGCGGTCGAGATTGCGGGCCTCGTCGAAGCGGGCCTTGAGCTCGACCAGCGCGGTGACGTGCTTGCCATTTTCCGCAGCTTTGATCAGCGCGTCGATGATCCGGGATTTTCTAGCAGTCCGATAGAGAACTTGTTTGATGGCGATGACATCTGGGTCTTCAGCGGCTTCCTCGATCAAGCGGAGCACGGGTTCGAAGGATTCGTAGGGATGAAATAACAGGACGTCGTTGGAGGCGATGGTTTCAAACATCGACGCTCCGGGCGCGATGGATGGTGAGTTCTGGGCCGGCCAATCGGGATCGCGGAGATGATCGAAACCGGACAGAAACGCGAGTTCCATGAAGGACGCCAACCCCGGCGGGCCATCGACTCGATAGACTTCCTGCGGGGTGGCGGCGGTGACGTGCTTGATCACGCGGACGAGATCGCGCGAGGTGTCTGAACGAAGTTCTAACCTAACGGTATCGGCGAATCGGCGGGCACTGAGCACGTCTTCCATTTCACCGGCAAGGTCGCTGGCGTCTTCTTCTTGCACGGCGATGTCGCCATTACGAGTCACGCGAAACGCGGTGGTGGCAGTGACAGTTTCTCCCGGAAATAACTGTGCCGCGTGGGTGGCGACAAGATCCTCAATGAGGACGAAGGCGTGGCCTTGGCCCTCGACGGTGACATTCACGCGACGGCCGAGCGACTCGGGAATGGGAACGAGCGCGTAGCGGGTGATCTGGGTTGCTATATCTAGCAGGCGGCAGGTGACGATGATTTGCAGTGCCGGAACGATGGGCGGTGCGCTCGCAGGATCGACGGCAAGTGGGGTGAGCAGCGGGAAAATCAAGTCTTCGAAGGTGGCTGCGGCATGAGCGGCTTGCACAATTGATAGATCGCGCGGCTGAAGCGGCTGGATGCCAGCTTTCTCCAGCGCGGGGACGATGGTGCCGGTGAGCAAGCCGTATTGATCGGCGGACATTTTGAGAATGCGCTGGCGCAGGGCGATCAAGTTCCGCGCAGGCGAGTAGCCCGCTGCATCCGGCGTCTTGCGTCCGCTGCGGCGCATCAACATCAGGCCACCGATGCGGACTTGGAAGAACTCGTCGAGGTTAGATGCCGTGATTGCGAGGAACTTCACTCGCTCTAACAATGGCAAGTCTTCGCGCAATGCTTCATTAAGCACACGCTGGTTGAACTCGATCCAAGACAGCTCGCGGTTGAGATAGGGGGTGGACATTTTGAAATTTGAGATCTGAAATTTGAGATTTGAAATCGTCAGTTATCCTCATCAATGACGATGCCGAGGCCGAAGACTTGCTCGAACAGGTCGGCCTTGGAGGCCATCGCGAGACGCTCGACGGCGGCGTCGGCAAGGCCGGGTAGGCGGATGCGGAGCTTGCCGGACTCGCGGCGAATCTCGAGGTGCTCGACGCGCTGGGCGTGGGTGCGCTCGAGCGCATCGGCCACGCGGAGGAGGGCCGCGAGCTTGCAGACGCGGATGCGGTCGTCAGTACTAAGGGCGGCGTAGCTCGGGTGATCCAGGCGCGGGCCGGAGTGGCGATGGTAGCGGGCGACGAGCGCGACGATGGTGACATCCAGTCGGTCGAGGCCGAATACTTCAGAGTTTAAAATCAGATACTCGGAGTGCTTGTGGTGGGCGCGCGGGCTGACGTAGGTGCCCACCTCGTGGAGGATGGCAGCGACTTGCAGCAGCAGTGCGTCGTGCGGCGTGAGCTGATGGAGATCGGCTAGTGCTTCGAAGAACCGGGCGCAGAGGTTGCCGACGTGTTCGCCGTGGCTGGGGTCTGACTGATAGCGCTTCGAGAGGATTTGCGCGGAGCGGATGACTTCCTCGGCGAAGGCACCGGTGAGTTCCTGCGAGACGAGTAGATCGTGGAGCAGCCCTTGCTCATACTCGCTGATGGGAATGTGGACTTCCGTGAGCTTGAGCGTTTCCGCGACGGCGAGATTGATTTCCAAGGCGGGGATGAGTGCCTCGGCAGTCTGATAGTCGAGTTGGAAGCGTTTCACCAACTCCACGTCGCTCATGTTAGCCGCGTCTGCGGTGAACTGGCGTAAGGTCTTAATCGGGCACGATTGGCTCGACTGGGTGAGGGATGTGGCGACGGATTGAATTTCATAACCGATGACCACCAGCCCTTCCACGGTGACATCGGAGAAGTCGAAACGGATCTGCGCGAGGTTCCCATAAGCGTGCTCGCGGATGACGCGCAGCATCGCAGAGCCTTCCGCGTGCGAGCCGTCCACCGCCTCGCGGGTGCGGTGAGTGCCCATCCGGTAGCTGGTGTAGCGGGTGATCAGGCCGTCTTGAAATAACAGTGCCCGCGTATTTCCGGGACCGACGTGGAGGACCAGCGTCGTGTGCTTCCGCATGGTCGGCAGCATGAGCAGACGGCGGCGGGTTTTCAGATAGATCAGCCGCGTCATTTCCCCGTCATCGATGGTGCCGATCCGCAGGCCGCAGGCGATCCGGATGCGGTTCATGAAGGTCTCGTGATTGGTGGCCTCGCTCAGGATGTTAGTGGCCACCGCGCGAGTCACGGCGTGAGGGTCTAACCCGAGCTCGGCAAGCGATTTCTGATAGCCCTTGATGATCGAGACGACTCGCTCGGTGGTGGAGGCACTGACGACGCCGTTGCGGAAAATATCGCGGGCGACCGGCGCGGGTTGTTCGAGGAAATCTATCGGATTGATGGTGCCGTCAGCGCCCCTTTCCGCGACCATCATGGAGACCGAACTCGCGCCGATGTGCAGGGCGGTGAAGAGTTTTTCGGCCACCAGGGGCTTTTTCGCGGGGCTAACGGCGTTGCGCATTGCGCAAAGACAACGCGCAATCGCCGGAGGTTCAATCCCCAATGTGTGACAAGGCCCATCTCGCGGCAGACGAGGCTTGTCATGCGGGCTGCCCCCCGCGATAAACCGGCCATGCCGGTCACTGGAGCGTTGGAACGATATTGGGTGAAGCCTGGTGCCAAGATGGACTTCGAGAAATTCGACAGCGGCGAGAAATCGTTGTTCCAAGGCGGGGGCAAGGACGAGTTTGAGCCGCAGTTCGACGAGCTGCAATACCAGCTCCAGACGCTGCAAAAAAAGCTCTACGCGCAGAACAAACACCGGGTGCTGGTGGTGATGCAGGCGATGGATACCGGCGGCAAAGACGGCTGCATCAAGCACGTTTTTTCGCGGATCGACCCGCAGGGGATTCACGTCCGCTCATTTAAGAAACCCACCGAAGAAGAACTGGCGCATGACTTCCTATGGCGGGTCCATTCCAAGGTGCCGACGCGCGGCCAACTGGTGATTTTCAACCGCAGTCACTACGAAGACATCATCGCCGTTAGGGTGAAGAAGATTTTTCCCGACGAGGTCTGGAAACGCCGCCAGCGCCATGTCATCGAGTTCGAGCGGATGTTAGCGGAAGAGGGCACGACCATCGTGAAAATTTTCCTGCACATTTCCAAAGACGAGCAGAAGCGGCGCTTGGAGTCGCGGTTAGAGAACCCGGCGAAGCATTGGAAAATCAACCCAGACGACCTGGTAGATCGCGCTCGCTGGGATGAATTCATGACCGCTTACGAGGACGTCATCACCAAGACCTCCACCGAGTATGCGCCTTGGTATGTGGTGCCCGCCGACCGCAAATGGTATCGCAATCTCTGCGTCGCCCGGATCATGTTAGACACTCTCAAGAAACTCAACATGGAGTTTCCACCGATCAACTGGGACCCGGCGACTATTAAGATCGAGGACTGAGAAACGTGCTGGCATCCCCGAGCTAATTCACTATCTTTTCACCATGGCAATTTCCGCAAGAGTCGAGCGCATCATCCATGAAGTGGCAGCACTCAGTGATGACGAGCGCGATGAATTGATGGTGGCGCTGGATGCCGTGGATGAGGTCGAGGTGAGCGCGGAGTGGGTGGGGGAGATTAGCAGACGTGCTATTGAAATCGACGAAGGAAAAGTTCAACTCGTGACGGAAGAGGATTTCCTACGCAAACTCCGGGCGCTCTGATGTTGCGACTGCGGCTGCATCCCGAGGCTGTCGTCGAAGGTGTGGACGCTCGGGCCAGGATCGGCAAAGATGATTTTCTCCAAGGTGAAATTTTCGCCGATGCTTTGGAGGCATCTTTCAAAATGATCAAGCTTAGCCCTCTGATTTACCGGTGTTTTGACCGCGAATTTCGCAGGGTCAAAATTGGCAAATTCACCTACTCTGTTATTTTTCGCATCGTCAGCGATGAGATTCAGGTGATAGCCATCATGCACCAGCACCGCCGTCCGGGTTATTGGAAGGACCGCGCGGCTCAGTGGGGCGAGTGAAAATTGCTGAACTAAATCACCCGCGACCACAGCACTTTCAAGTAGCGCGACTCGGGGTAGTTAGACAGCGTGGGATGGTCCGGCCCGGCACCGGTGCGATCAAAAGTTTGCAGCCGCTTGTTCCGCCGATGAGCGGAAGTGATGACGAGTTGCTCAAACTCACCCGCGCCTAACATCCCCGAGCACGAGCACGTCACGAACAGTCCTTCCGGCGCGACGAGCTGCAGTGCGAGCTTGTTTAGGTCCGCGTATTTCGCGGTGCCGGTCTCATCCTCGCGGCCGTGGATAAACTTCGGAGGATCCGCGATGACGAGATCCCAGGTGCGGCCGTTTTCGATCATCGTGCGTGCCCAGGTGAAGGCGTCGGCGTGAGTGAATTTCACCTTCACGTTGTTCAGGTTGGAATTGCGTTTGGCCATCGCGATCGCCGTCTCGTCGAGGTCCACGCCAGTGACATCCTCCGCTCCTGCTAGGGCTGCGGAGATCCCGAAGCCGCCGGTATAACAGCAAAGATCCAGCACGGTCCGCCCGTCTGCTAGAGCGCCAAATTTCTTTCGGCTGTCGCGCTGGTCGCAGAAAAATCCGGTCTTGTGACCTTCGGAAAAATCCACCTCATAGCGCACGCCGTGCTCGCGGATTTTCACCGAGCGCACGTTGTCAGACTCCACCCCGCCGCGATGAGGGATGCCTTCGATCCGCGCCAAATCTTGATCCACGCCGACTACGACGCGCTTGGTGTCGAAGCATTCGTGGAGCAGCGGCAGCCATTTCGGCAAACGCTGCCACGCTGCTAGATTGGTGATTTCCACCGACAGCACGTCCGCGAATTTATCCGCCACGATGCCCGGCATGAAATCCGCGTCGCCGTGGATCGCGCGGTAGCTATCAGTTTGCGCGTCCAGTTTCAGCACCTCGCGCCGCAGTTTCGCCGCGCGGCGGATCGCATTTTCGAAAAACGATTCATCCTCTAACTCGTCCAGCGAGTGGCTCACCACCCGCAGCGGCATCCGCGATTTCGGGTTCCACAAACCCCAGCCGAACGGCGTGCCTTCTTTTCCTAACACCAGGACAAATGACCCCGGCGTCGCGTCGCGGGAAACCTCACCGATCATTTTAGGCCAGATCGAGGGGTGAAATGTTTGATACTTGAGTTGGACAGTCGGCACGGCGGCAACGAATCCTGAAACCGCCCAAGACTCAAGGAATAAGACCGCCTTGCCCCACTGATAGGACCGCAGAATTAAGATTTTTTAACCGCAGATGAACGCAGATGGACACAGATAAGAAATAAAATTGAGGGTAGGGAGTAAGACGAAGCTCTCTCTCCACTCTCCATCATCTCTCTTCCATCGGCGTTCATCGGCGTTCATCTGCGGTTGAAAAACTCTTTATTAGAGCTGGATTCGCGGGCCTCCACCTCTTTTCCACAAACCAAGTTTGCCAGCCAGCCCGCTTTAGGGAACGGTCCGCCTTTATGAAAATGCATCGCATCCTCGCCGAGGCCGCTTCCACCATCGCCAAGTCCGTCTTCCGCGAGCACAAGGTTCTCGACCACGAACTCGCCACCGCCTTCGAGGAAAATCCGAAATGGGGCAAGCGCGACCGCAGTTTCATCGCTGAGACCGTTTTCGAAGTCGCTCGCTGGCGGCGTGCCCTGAGTTTCCTAGTCGATAGCGAAGAAACCACCGCCCTCTGCGCCGCGCAGTGGGTCCGTATGGGATACGAAATCCCGGAATGGTGGGCCTACAACGGCAAATCCGCCGAGGAAATGAAAGCCCGCGAAGCCGAACTCGACTCCCAACCCCGCGCCGTCCGCGAGTCCATCCCCGACTGGCTTGACGCCCTCGGTGCTGCCGAACTCGGCACTGCCTGGGACGCGGAACTCGCCGCCCTCAACCAGCGCGCCTCCGTCTTTCTCCGCGTCAATACCCTCCGCACCACCCGCCCCGAAGCCATCGCCTGGTTAGAGAGCTACCACATCACCGCCACCGAAGTCCCCGGCCTGCCGGATGCCCTCGTCCTTGCCCCCGGCAAATCCCTGCCCAAGACCCTGCGCATGGATGGCCGCGTGGAAATCCAAGACGCCGGCTCGCAGATGATCGCCCCGCTCCTCGATCCCCAAGCCGGTGAGCGCATCATCGACGCCTGCTCCGGTGCTGGCGGCAAATCCCTGCATCTGGCAGCCCTGATGAAGGCCGACGGTCGCGTCTTCGGCATGGACATCGACAAGAAAAAGCTCGTCGAACTCGAGCGCCGTGCCAAACGCGCCAACGCCAACAAGTGCGTGAAATCCAAGGAAATCACCGCCGCCACCACCACCGACTTCGCCGCAGTCGCCGACCGCCTGCTCATCGACGCACCATGCTCCGGCCTCGGCACTTTGAAACGCCAGCCCGACCTCAAGTGGCGGCTCAAGCCTGCCGCCATCGACCGCCTCCGCAGCATCCAGGCCGAGCTGTTGGAGAAATACACCGCCATGCTCAAGCCCGGTGGCCGCCTCGTGTACGCCACCTGCTCCATCCTCCCCTCAGAAAACCGCGCCGCCATCGACAAGTTGTTAGCCAGCGGCGGCTTCACCCTCCTCGAAGAACGCCCGGTCTCGCCAGCCGCCACCGGTTACGACGGCTTCTATGCCGCCGCGCTGGTGAAGAACCCAGCTTGACCCGTGGCTGGGAATACAGGAACCTGTATTTCATGAAAGCCACTCTCGATATCCCGGACGAACTCTACCGCCGCGTCAAGGCCCGCAGCGCCATGGAAGGCCGTCCAGTTAGGGCTGTGGCGGTGGACCTTTTTCAAAAGTGGTTAGAGGAGAAACCCGAAGTTAGGGTGCTGCGCGATGATTCACTGGATGAAGAAAAGATGCCGTGGTTGGCGATTGCCCGCCGCTATATCCGCGAGGATCAGAATCACGATATGGATGACATCAAAGAAGCCATCGCTGCGGGCTGGGGGGCGGAGGTTGCGGAGAAACTAAAGTCATCGCTCTGCCGAATCTAGCTTCTGCGAAACCCGGTTTTGTGGATCGCTTGATTCATGGGGCAAGTCACAGCCAAGGGCATACGCTTGTAACCTTCGAGAAAGCCGCCAAAAAACTGCCCGCCACCCACGTTCTGCAAGCCTAACTCTTCACGGACCGCGAAATTCATTTCGCCTGTTGGACTCGTCCCGCCCTATCACAGGCGAACATTCTCCAACTTGCACCCTGTTGCATTCCTAATACAAATCCACCCATGACCCCGCTCTGGTGCAACGGCCAATGGCTCAATTCCTTCGATTTTCCCTCCTCGCCGATGGACCGGGGAACGCTGCACGGCCTCGGCCTGTTCGAAACTCTGCTCGCCATCGACGGCGCACCGGTCTTCTCCGACCGCCATCTCGCGCGCCTCCAACAAGCGTGCGCCAGACTCGGCTGGCCGCTTGCCATCCCGGACTTTCATGAAACGGCGGTGGAGTTGTTAGCCCGCAACGGTCTCACCGCAGGCCGTGCCAGAATCCGGCTCGCCATCACTGCCGGCAGTGGGCCGATCCACGATCTAACGCCCGGTGACGACCGCCTCGTCTGGATGACCGCGCTGCCCGCCGCCGAACCGCCCGCTAGTCTAACTGCCTGTTTGTCGCCATGGCCGCGCAACGAGCGCTCGTCGTTAGCTGGGATGAAATGTGCTTCATACGCGGAAAACCTGATCGCCCTCGACCACGCCCGGCGACTTGGCTTCAACGAAGCGATTTTATCCAACACGGTTGGCCACCTCTGCGAAGCCGCGACGGCCAATCTTTTCATGGTGATAGACGGAAAACTTTTCACGCCGCCGTCAGCATCCGGCTGCTTGCCGGGCATCACCCGCGAGGTGGTAATCGAGTTGGCCACGGAGTTAGAAATCCCTTGCGAGGAACGCAACCTCTCGCCCGCCGAGCTGCCGCAAGCAGAGGAAATATTTCTAACATCGTCACTCTCCGGGGTGACGCGTCTCTCGCGTTTTGATGATCATCACTACGCTGCGGGCCGGACTACCCAAGTCC